>JALYXZ010000089.1 GCA_030946825.1 Chloroflexota bacterium
GCGCGGGTAGTGAGCTCCAGCGTTCCCGCCACCGATCGCAGCAATGAGCTGCGCGCCTACCCGCAGGACGCCCTCACCAGCCCTCTCGATGTCCGGACGGCGCAGGTGACCGTGGCCGCCGCCGGCGTCGGCGGGGTCGCGCAACTGGGAAGCTCGTCCGGCCTGGCCCGCCGGGGGAACGACGATCCGCTCGCCTCGCTGCTCGGCGGCGAGCTCTCCCCGGGCGTGGTGCTACTCGCCGTTCTGCTGGCCGCGGGGCTGGGGGCCGCGCATGCCGTATCGCCCGGACACGGCAAGACGCTGGTGGCCGCCTACCTCGTCGGGTCGTCGGGCGGCCGGCGACACGCCGCCACGCTCGGCCTCACCGTCGCCGCCGCTCACACCGCAGGCGTCTTCCTGCTCGGGGCGATCACCCTGGCTGCCGGCGCCCTCTTCGTCCCCGAGCGGGTCATTGCCTGGCTTTCGCTTGCCTCCGGAGTGCTGGTCATCGGGCTAGGCGCGGGTCTGTTGGTACGCGCAGCCGGTGGGCGGCGCGGCATCGACGCCGCAGGACACGTCCACGCTGAGGCGCATGCGCACGAACATACGGGGCCACACGGCCACCCGCACCCGCACGGCCACGCGCACCACAACCTGGCGACGGAGGCCGGGCGTGATTCGCAGCTGGATCACGCGGCACCCCTGCGGCGACGAAACGTGATCGCGCTGGGCCTGGCCGGAGGCCTGGTACCGAGCGCATCCGCGCTCATCGTGCTGCTCGTCGCCGTCAGCTCCGGACGCCTGGTGTTCGGGCTCACGCTGATCCTGGCGTTCGGTGCGGGGATGGCGCTGGTGCTCGCCGGGTTGGCCGTGGCGACCACATTCCTGCGCGGAACCTTGGCGCGCCACAGCGGTCCATCGGCCAGTCCACTCGCTCGACGGGCGGCGGCCGCTCTGCCGCTCGCGTCGGGGCTCACCGTGCTGGTCGCGGGGCTCGTCCTGACCATCGGCGCGGCTGGACGCGTCGGTTGAGCGGCCAGGTGGCGGCAGCGCGGAAGACATCCGGCATGTTGGGCGGCTACCATCCGGTGGCGCTCCCACCCGTGGACGGCCGAGCTGGCATGCTTCTTCCATCACGGGGACTCAGCGGCGCCACTCGCCGCTCGTGGCCGATATTCGGAGGCAATCGCCGGCAGGTGACGCATCCCTCGGTAGACGACCGAATCCTGGTCGAACGCCTGAAGCGCGGCGACCGCGAGGCGCTCGGCGAGCTCTACGACCGCTATGCAGCAGTGGCGCTGCGCACGGCGGTGCGCATCGTGCGCGACGAGGGAGTGGCCGAGGACATGGTCCACGATGCGTTCGTGGGGGTCTGGCGACGCATCGATTCGTTCGACGCCGAGCGCGGAGCGGTCCGCGGATGGCTGCTCACGATCGTACGCAACCGCTGCCTTGACCGCCTGCGGGCGCAGCGACCCGACATGGATCTCGACGAGGCCGATGCCCAGGCCCTGATCCGCACCGGCGCGGATCCGACGGCCGCCGAGGCATTCGATCGCGTGGCGAACGAGGAGCTGCGCTCTGCCGTCGCTGAGCTTGTCCCGGAGCAGCGAGAGGCGATCGAGCTCGCCTACTTCAACGGCTACACCTACCGTGAGATCGCGGCGCTCACCGGTGTCGCCCGCGGCACGGCCAATGGGCGGCTTCGGCTCGCCCTCGGAAAGCTTCGTCGCGCGCTCGAGCGACCGTCGATGGCGGCTGGCAGTCCGATGCTCGACCGCGGCCTGGATCGGAGCCCGGACCGATGACCGATCCGCTGGCGTGCACCGATGTCGATGAGCTCGCCGCGGCTCACGCCCTCGGCTCGCTGCCGGCCGCCGAGGCGGCATCGGTCGAGCGGCACCTCGCAACCTGTCGCGAGCCGCACGCGGAGGTTCGCGAGGCCGCAGCGTCCGTCGAGCGACTGTCGCGCGAGGTTCCCACTCCTGTTCCGCCGCCCGCACTGCGCAGCCGGATCATGGCCAGTGCGGCGGCGGTCCGGCAGGAATCGGCTGTCCACGAGCGGCTCGGGCGACCGCGCACACCGGTGGGTCCGGCTCGATCCGAGCCGAGGGCGGTGGCACGCGACCGGGTTCCGGCGCGATGGGGGTCGGTGCCACGAGTGGGGCCACTGCCGCGCTGGGGCTGGCCGTCGCTGGGTCGGCTGGTGGTCGGAGCCTCCCTGGCGGCCGCGGTGGTGCTCGCCTTCGCCGTGGTGCAACTGCAAGGAGCGCTCAATAGTCGTGACGACCAGCTGAATCGCATCGCCGGCGTCCTGGCGAATGGCTCGCAGGCGGTGCGAATCGAAACCGCCGCCGCGCGCGGATACCTCGTCCGCGGCTCGTCGGGGAGCGCGACGCTGGTGATGACCGGCATCGCTCCGCCGCCGGCGGGGAACGTCTACGAGATGTGGCTGCTCGATGCCCGCGGCCGAGCAACCGCCGCCGGACTGGTGCCGGCCTCTTCAGGCATCGTGGTGGCACCCCTGGATGTCCCGCTGACCCCGGGCGCGACCCAGTTCGCTCTGACCGTGGAGCATGCCCGCGTCAGCCAACCGACCGGAAAGCCGATCCTCGTCGCGGACATCTCCGGCTAACGGGCTTCACGCCCGGGCATGAGTCGTGCTTTGTGGTCGGCCCGGACGGGCCGTTTGGTCCGCCAGGCCGATGTGCGGACCAAGGAGGCGGTCGGCGCCGTGAGCGACGCTGGACGAGGCGGGCAACACAAGGTGCAATGGCCGGTGGTCGCCGTCTACGGGCTGGTGGTCATCGGCATCGTGACCTTGTTTGCGTTCCAGGCTGCCGCCCCTCTCGATGTGACCGATCTGCGCAACCAGGCGGAATCGGTCCGCAGCGACGTCTCCGAAGCGCTGCTGACCCTCTCCCACCGCGAGCGAGCCACGGCGACCTTCTGGGCGACGCACCTGGACGACATGGCCAACAACATCGGCGAGTCGACGCCGACCCTCCAGCGCAAGGGCTTCGACGAGCAGTTGCGCGCGGCGCGCCAGTCGTTCTTCGACCTGTCGGACCAGGTCGTCAAGGCGGTTCACGATGCCTCGCTGCTGTACGACCAGCCGGCGGCCCTGCAGTCACCGCGGCGGAGCCTCGAGGAGGCCGGCCGGGCGCTTGACCGCCTGATCGGGTCGCTGCCCAAGTGATTCGGCGATGAGCAAGGTCCTCGAGCTCTCGCTGGGAATCCTGACCGCGGTGGGCGGTTTCGTGGACATCGGCGAGGTGGTGTTCGCCACCGATGCCGGCGCGCGCTACGGGTTGAACCACCTCTGGACGATTCCGGTCGGGGTCATCCTGATCGTCGTCTACTCCGAGATGGCGGGTCGGGTGGCGTCCGTCACCGGCAAGCCGGTCTTTGTCCTGATCCGCGACCGTTTCGGGTTCACGGTCGGTCTCTGCACGCTGGTCGCCTCCAACATCCTCAACGTGCTGACCTGCGCGGCGGAGATCGGTGGTGTGGCGTTCGTCCTACGGCTGATCTCCGGCATGTCCTACGGGGTGGCGGTCAGCGTTGCGGTGCTGGTGGTGATCGGGATCACCTGGGTGCTGCCGTTCTCCAAGATCGAGAAGGTGTTCGGGTTTGGCGGGCTGGCGATGCTGGTCTTCGTCGTCGCGGCCGTCGCCAGCGGCCCCAACTGGGGCACCGTGGCCTCCAGCTTCGTCCCGCACGTGCCGCGACTGGCGGGGACGTCAGACGCTTTGAACTATGCCTTCTACGCTGTCGGGCTGATCGGAGCGACGGTGATGCCCTACGAGGTCTACTTCTACTCCTCTGGGACCATCGAGGACGGCCGCAAGCCCGCCGAGCTGTACATAAACACCATCACCACCGTGCTCGGCTTCGCCCTCGGCTCGATCCTGACCGTCGCGCTGATCGTCCTGGGCGCGACCACGTTCCTGCCCAACGGCGTGATCCCGAACCTGGTGGGCAGCTCGGCGATCGGCGCCATGCTGCCCTTTGGCCAGCTGGGCATCCTGCTCGCCGCCGCGGGACTCTTCTTTGCGATTGCCGGCGCATCGATCGAGACCTCGTTCGCCGGCGCCTACAACCTGGCGCAGTTTTTCGGTTGGCCATGGGGGAAGCACAAGAACCCGCTGAAGGTGCCGCGATTCACCCTCGGTTGGGTGTTCGCCTTCGTGATCGCGCTCGCGGTGCTGACCACCGGAATCGACCCGGTCCAGGTCACCGAGTACGCGGTGATCCTGTCGATCGTGGTGCTGCCGGTGACCTATCTGCCGATCCTGCTGGTGGCCAATGACAGGACTGCCATGGGCCAGCACGTCAACGGCGGCTGGCAGAAGGCGCTCGGCTGGGCGTGCCTGGTGGTCATCACCCTGGTCGGGCTGGCGGCTGTGCCGCTCATGTATCTGACCCACTC
>JALYXZ010000093.1 GCA_030946825.1 Chloroflexota bacterium
GCCGCGGGGCCGGGCGCAGCTACACCCGCGTCCTGTTCGACACCGATAAGAACCCCGCCAACGGCATCGTGGCGGACCTTGCTGCGGGCGGCTGGGGCCAGACCAAGGTCACCATCACCACGGGTCCAAAGGCGGGCAAGACGGCCGCCTTCCTGTTCAAGGTCGAACGCCTCCAGACCGATGCGGCCGGGCACCCGGTCTATCGCCTGTTCCACACATCCGTCACTCGCTCCAATGCGTCGTGGACGACATGGCCCGGCGAGCCGGGCTTCACCGGCGACTTCGAGGACTTCATCGCAGCTCGCTTCCCGGTCTCGACCGCGGCCGACTTCGCGGTCGTGGAGGCGGGCATCGTCAGCGAGGAGACGTACGTCCAGCAGGGACTCGCCTGGGAGACCGCCCATCGGCCGGTGGTCGACTACATCGCCAGGAAGTACAACCCGGACATCTTCTTCGCCGGCTACCCGGTGACCGATGAGTTCCAGCACCAGTTCCTGTCGCTGGTCACACCGACCGTGCCCAACGGGGATCCGAACCCCGCGTACGACGATTTCGATCTCAACGGCGTACGCGACGGGCGCGTCGCGGTCCGCGAGGGATTCATCCGCCGGGCGTACCAGGGGGCCAACGACTGGCTGCACCTGGTGCAGCAGACGATGGATCGCGCGCATCGGAACCCGATCACCTTCGTTGGCGCGGACCACGGCTTTGCGCCGCAGTTCCTCGCGCTGGATGGCGCCCTGCCGCTCTACCGCCTGGGCCTGCAGTCCGCGGAGCAGACCAGCAACTGCCGCCCCAAGTCGGGGCTGGACGTCGCCAAGGCGTGCTGGGCCGGCGGTGCGCTGCAGGTCTATCTGCAGCTAGTCGATCGTGATCCCGATCCGCGGACCGCGGCCCAGAAAGCCGCCAACGTGCCGGATCCACGCCTCACCAGCGCGCAATACGCAACCGTCCGTTCGCAGATCATCAACGCCTACCGTGCGCTGAGCGACCCGGCGCACCTCGGCTGGAAGGTGATCGACGCGGCGTACACCAAGGAACAGACCCGCTACATCGACGATGGGGTCGGCGGCTCGATCAACATGCTGCATCCGACCCGGACCGGGGACGTGGTCGTCTTCGCCTACCCGCCGTACCAGTGGGACGCCCAGACCCCCGGCCAGCAGATCGCTCCGTCCCATTTCTTTGGCCAGCACGGCTACCAGCCCAGCGTCCAGAACCTGGCCGCCAACGTGAACATGCGAGCCGCTTTCATGGCCGAGGGCCCCGGAATCCGACGTGGCAGTGTCGAGAACGTCCGAGCAGTCGATCTCGCCCCCACCCTGGCCTTCGCGCTGGGCCTGCCCGCGCCGGCGAACGCCACCGGCAAGATCCGCTTCGACCTGTTCTCGAACGGCGACGGCCTGCGCGAAGTGACGCTGCTCAACATCAGCGACTTTCACGGCCAGCTCGAGCCGCTCAGCGAGCGGGTCGACGGGGTCAGCAACAAGATCGGCGGCCTCGCCTACCTGGACAAGCTGTTCAACGAGGCCGGAGCCGCGGCCAACGGCGACCTGTTCCGCTTCGCCGGCGGCGACTCGGTGGGCGCCTCACCGCCGATCTCCGGGTTCTTCGAGGACATGCCGACCATCGACGCCATGAACCTGGCGCGCTTCAACGCCGACGGCATCGGCAACCACAACTTCGACGCCGGGATCTCCCGTCTCGAAGCACAGGCGGCACGCGCGCAGTTCCCGTACGTCACCGCCAACGTCTTCGTCAAGGGCACCAACACGCGCCCCGCGTGGGCCAAGCCGTACCTGATGCAGACCCTGTCCGGCGTGAAGGTCGCGTTCATCGGTTTCACGAATACCGATGTGCCGAACCTGGTCAAGCCCACCAACGTGGCCAACCTCGAGTTCCGCGATCCGGCGCCGATCATCAACGCGCTCGCCGCGCAGTTGCGGAGCCAGGGCGCGAGCGCGGTGGTCGCCTTCGGCCATGCCGGCGCCCTGTCGTGCACGGATCGCTTCGGTCGAGCGTGCACCGGACCGCTGCAGACCCTGGCCGGCAGGCTGTCGGGCGTGGACGTCCTCGCCGGAGACCACACCGGCGTGCAGGTGGATCAGATGGTCACCGGCGCGGATCGCCTGCCGATCCTGGTCACCGAGAACCTTTCCAAGGGAGCGCGCTTCACGGAGATCAAGCTGGTCTTCGGCAGCGCCTCGGACGTCGAGCAGGAAGGGGACCGCGACATGGCGGCCCGCGGCGACGGGCGCGGCGACGGCCTGCGGCTGCTGTACGCGACCGCCCGCTGGCACCTGCCTTGGAACATCGGCGTCACGCCCAACCCGGATATCACCCAGATCATCAACGACCGCAAGGCGGCGCTGGTGCCGGTGCTCGGCGAGCGACTGGGCGTCTCCACGGTCGAGATCCCGCGCGCCGATCCGTGCGGCAACGCCGAGGGCCGCACCTGCGAGTCGCTGGAGGGGAACCTGGTGACCGATGCGCTGCGGGCCACCTACGGGGTCGACTTTGCGTTCCAGAACTCCGGCGGGCTGCGCGCCAACGTGACCTGCCTGGCCGGCGAGTCGACCGACTCCCTTGGCCTCCCCTGCCGCGAGGGCAGCAACTTCATCGTGCGCAAGAACGGCATCCTCTCGATGCTGCCGTTCAACAACGCTGCGGTGACCCTCACCGTCTCGGGCGCTGAGCTGAAGCAGATCCTGGAGAACGGTGTGGCCGAGATCGGCGGCGGCCGATTCCTCCAGGTTTCGGGGCTGCGGGTCAAGTTCAACCCGGCCGCACCGGTTGGCAGCCGGGTGCAGGGCGCGTGGCTGTTCGACGGGGGTACGCTGGGGGCGGCGGTCTCGCTGACCGGCACCGATACGACCCAGTACTCGATCGCGATGAACGACTTCATGGCGGTCGGCGGCGACTTCTACCCGAACTTCTCCGGGCGCTACACCACGCGCAACATCCTGGTCGATGACCTGATCGCTTACGTCAGCGCGCTGGGAACCATCTCGCCGGCGATCCAGGATCGGCTGGTGGGCGACGGGTTCGGGCCTCTGGGCTGATCCGGCGATATCGGCGGCGTGTCGCGTGTCGCCGAGTGGCGAGCGGTGGCTCAGCCGCCGGTGAGAGCCACGCGCAGCTCGGTCAGGTAGCGCTTGGTGATCCGGCCGCCAAAGCGCGCGTCGATCAGATCGGTGATGCATGCCAACAGACCCGTCTGAGCATCCCGATCCAGCGCGATATGGGCGGAGTAGGTGAGCAGCAGGTCCCGATACTCCTCCGCCGAGTACGTCACCTCCCACTCGTAGCGACGAAAGGCGGCGGGGCCGAAGCGGCCGGAGCGGTCCAACTCCTCGCTGCTCGGCGCGACGTCGGTGCTGCGTGGCAGACCCAGGCCGCGTGGCGTCGATGGGTCCCATCGCTCGTAGCACCGCTGCACCTCGGCAAAGAACTCAGTCGTGCCACCGGCGACGTGCTGCGTGTCAATCGTGACAAGTGCCCCGCCGTTGCGGAGCGCGTCCGCAGCCTTCGCAACCCGCACGGCTGGATCGATCCAGTGGAAGGCCGTTGCCGCGACGACGGTATCGAACCGTTCGCCCGGCAGCGGCCAGTCCTCGAAGGCCGCGACGACAACGCTCGCAGAATGGAATCGCGCCAGCTTCCGCCGGGCGAGGGCGGCCAGCTCCGGGCTGATCTCCACGCCGACCAGTCGGCAGCCTCGCTCCGCCAGCTGTACCGATGCCTGGCCGGTGCCAATGCCGACCTCGAGCACTTGGCAGCCGGGACCGATGCAGGCCAGCTTCGCCAGGTCATCGAACAGCTGCGCGGGGTAGCCGGGGCGCATGCGATCGTACCGAGCGGCGTCGGAACCGAATGTCAGGCGCAGCCGCTCCCGATCCGCCGCCGACGTCGGCGACTCTCCCGACTCCGATCCGCTCACGGTCGCACCGCGGGGTCGTGGCGAATCGAGAGCCTCGAGTGCATCGTCCGATGATGCTCGTTACACGGCAATCGGGGAGAGTCTGATGACGCGTATGGTTCGAGGATGCAGACCGAATCCCTGAGCGACCAGGACCGGGAGCTGATCGAGGCAGCAAAGAACGTGGTTCGGCGCCAGTACGTCCCTGACTGGAACAGCGTCGGGGCGGCGCTCAGGACGGCGGGCGGGACGATCCACGCGGCCATACATCTCGACGCCGATGTGGGCCGCGTCGCGGTGTGCGCAGAGGCGATCGCGCTGGGGATGGCGGTGTCGGCAGGTGAACGCGAGATCACGTCCGTGGTGGCCGTCCTCCCCGACGGCAACGACGAGTGGGCCATTCTCCCGCCGTGTGGGATGTGCCGCGAGATGCTCAGTGACTACGCACCGGACGCCGAGGTGATCCTGCCCGACCCCGCGGGCGGCATCACGAAGCGGCGGGTATCCGAGCTGCTGCCCGACAAGTGGACCCGCGCCGCGCGCTACCCACCCCGGGACCAGCCCGACTCCGTCGGCCGGTCCGGGCGATGAGGCACCCAACCAGTCCCGCCGCCCGGTACGACGGATTCGCGGAGTGGTACGACGCCAACATCGGTCCGTACGCGGAAGCCGCCGGGTGCGAGCTGCTCGAGCTGCTGGGCGCCGGACCGGGTCGGTGCCTCGACCTGGCGTGCGGCACCGGTATCAACCTGAATCGTCTGACCGATGCCGGCTGGTCGGTCACCGGCGTCGACCTTTCCGCCGATCAGCTGCGGCTTGCACGTCAGCGTGCCCGACCGGGCGTCGAGCTGCTCCAGGGCGATGCCACCAACCTGCCCTTCCAGGCCGGCACATTTGACGCGGTCGCCTGCTCGCTGCTGCATACCGATGTCGACGACTTCGCGGCGGTCTGCCGCGAAGTGGCGCGGGTGCTGCGTTCCGGCGGTCGCCTGGCGTACATCGGAGTCCATCCATGCTTCGTCGGACCCTTTGCCCGCAATCCGCCCGGGGAACCGCCGGAGCTCCATCCCGGCTACCGGAACACCGCGTGGACGACCGATGGATTCAGCGACGGAATCCGCCGCCGCGCCGGCGCGCGCCATGTGCCGCTCGCCGAGCTGCTCAATGCGTTCCTGGATGCCCGGCTGCGACTCCTGCGCGTCATGGAGGTCGACGAGGAGGACTTCCCGACCCGGATCGGGCTGGTAGCCGAACGATGAACCGGCCTGACGCTGACCACGACAACTCGGCCCTTCGCGACGCGTGGGAGTCAGAGGCGCGCAACTGGATTGCCTGGGCACGTGCGCCCGGTCATGACAGCTACTGGGCCTTCCACCGCGACCGCTTCCTCGATCTGCTGCCGCGGCCCAATGGCCCGACCTTGGATCTCGGCTGCGGTGAGGGGCGTTTACCGCCGGACCTCAAGGCACGCGGCTACGAGGTCATCGGTATCGATGCTTCGCATACGCTGATCGAGCACGCCCGGCAGGCGGACCCAGACGGAGACTACCGGGTGGCCGATGCAGCCAGGCTGCCGCTGGCGGATGCATCGGTCCAGCTGGTGACCGCCCTGCTGTCGCTGCACGACATGGATGACATGCCCGGCGCGGTGGCCGAGTCCGCGAGAGTGCTCGCGGCGGGCGGGAGGCTGTGCGCAGCGATCGTGCACCCCATGAACTCGGCGGGCAAGTTCACGTCCAGGACGGCCGATGCGCCGTTCGTCATCCGCGACTCGTACTTCGAGGACCGCGCTTACGCCGGTGCGATCGAGCGCGACGGGCTGCGCATGACGTTCTCCAGCCGGCATCGGCCGCTGGAGGCGTACTTCACCGCGCTGGAGTCCGCGGGCTTTCTCGTCGAGCGCCTGGCGGAGATCCCAGACAGCACCGCTCCGCCGGGCGACCGATGGCAGCGCCTCCCGCTGTTTCTCCACTTCCGCGCCGTGAAGCGGTGAGGGCCCCCGCAAGCCGATGCCTGAGCTGCGGATCCGTCGCCTGCGCGCTTCGGAGTGGCGCGAGCTCCGCGCTCTGCGACTCCAGGCGCTGCGCGATGCTCCGCTCGCGTTCGGCTCGACCTACGAAAGCGAGGCGGCTCATCCCGATGAGCGCTGGAGGCAACAGGCGGCATCGGCCGAGTCAGGCGCCGAGGAAGTCGCTTTCGTGGCGGTCGTCGACGACGGGAGCGGCGATCGCCACATCGGCGTGGCGCGCGGCTACCTTGACACGAGCGATGGCCCGGATCACCGGCCGGTCGTCTGGCTGGTCGGCGTGTATGTCGATCCACGGTGGCGCGGCAGGGACCTCGGGCGCACCCTGAGCGCGGAGGTCGTCGCCTGGGCGCGCGAGCGCAGCGCCGTCGAGGTGCTGCTGCACGTCGCCGAGTGGAACGCGGCGGCCCGCCGGGTCTACG
>JALYXZ010000107.1 GCA_030946825.1 Chloroflexota bacterium
GAGTCGATTCCCTTGCCGATGAAGTCGTAGCAGCCGGCGCCGACGATGTCCTTGCAGACCTGCGCACAGCGGCCGCAGTCGATGCAGCGGCTGTAGTCGCGCAGGATGAAGGAGTGCGTCTCGTCGCGCGGGTAGCCGTGGTTGACGCCGACATACGGGTTGTCCTGTATCGAGCGCTCGTCGATCGCCATATTGAGCGTCGTCTCGTACTCGATCGCCGCCTCGCGCAGGTCGCAGTGGCCGATCGCCTCGCAGGTGCACTGCAGGCAGCGACTCGCCTCGCCCATCGCCTGGTCGCCGGTGTAGCCGAACTCGTATTCGTCGAAGTTCTGCTTGCGCACCTCTGCGCCCAGCTTGCCCATCAGCGCGCGCGGCTCCTTCACGTCGTCGGTGAAGGGCACGATGGTCAGGAAGTTCGGCTGTGGCTCGCTCACGATGCGGCGGACCTGCGGATCGTCGAGGTCGTGGCCGCGCAGCCAGTAGTCGATCGCGTAGCTCGCCCGGCGCCCCTCCCCGATCGCCTCGACCACGGTGGCGGCGCCGGTCCGCACATCGCCGGAGGCGAAGACCTTGGGCACGTTGGTGCGGAACAGGTTCTCCTCGCTGACCAGCGTCCCGCGGCGGCTGACCTCGAAGGCGCTGCGCAGCTCGTCGGGCTCGGAGTCGATCCAGCTCAGCTCCGGTCCCTGACCGATGGCGCCCAGCACCGTGTCGCACTCGACGATGAACTCCGTGCCGGGCATCGGCTCCGGACGGCGGCGCCCCTTCTCATCGGGCTCACCGAGCTTCATGCGCTGGAACTCGACGCCGGTCACCTGGCTGCGCTCGTCGGTCACGATCCGCGTCGGTGCGGCCTGGAAGATGACCCGCGCGCCCTCCTCGATCGCCTCGTGCACCTCGTCCTGGGCGGGCATGTCCTTGAGGTCGCGGCGGTAGACGAGCGATACCTCCGCGGCGCCCTGGCGGATGCTGGTCCGGGTGCAGTCGATGGCCGTGAAGCCGCCGCCGATGACCAGCACCCGGGCCCCCTGGAGGCGTGGCACCGGGACGCCGCGGGTCGAGTTGTAGAGGTTCTCGAGCGCGTTGACCATGCCGTCGGCATCCTCGCCGGGGATCCCCAGCTCGTTGCTGCGGTAGCAGCCGATACCGATGTACACCGCGTCGTAGCCCTGGGCCAGGAGGTCCGCGACGTGGAAGTCGCGGCCCAGGCGCATGTTCGGCTTCAGGGTCGCGCCGAGCTCCCAGACGTGATTCAGCTCGCGGTCCATCCAGCCCTTGGGCAGCCGGTACTGCGGGATGCCGTAACGGAGCATGCCGCCCTGCTCGGGCTCCGCCTCGTAGACGTCGCAGTGGTGTCCCCGCAGCTGGAGGTAGTACGCGGCCGCGAGGCCGGCGGGGCCTGCGCCGATGACCGCCACCCTGCGCCCGCTGTCAGGCTCCTTGGGCCACGGGATTGGCGCCGGCGCGTCGACTTCGAGCACCCGGTCCGCGCAGTAGCGATGGCTGTCGCGGATGGCGATCGCGGTGTCGACCTCCTCCCGGCGGCAGTGCGTCTCGCACGGCGCGGGGCAGACGCGGCCCAGGATGGCGGGGAACGGGAGCGACCGCTTCAGGATCCGCGTCGCCTCCTCCCAGTTGCCGAGCGTGTTCTGCTTGAGGTAGCCGGGGATGTCGACTCGAGTCGGGCACTTGAACTGGCAGGGCGGCAGGCAGTACGCGTCGTGGTCGCTGAAGATCAGCTCGAGGACCATCCGCCGGTTGTCGATGACCCGATCCGAGTGGGTCGAGATGACCATCCCGGGCTCGACCCTGGTCCCGCACGAGATCGGTGTCCCGTCGCGGCCCTCGACCTCCACCGCGCAAATCCGGCAGGCCCCGTAGGCCGCCAGCTTCGGCTCGTAGCACAGGGTCGGGATCTCGACCCCCAGGACGCGGCAGGCCTGCAGGATGGTCTGCCCCTCCTCCGCCTCGACCTCCGCGCCGTTGATCGTGATCGCGATCTTGGCGGTGCCCGGGACCATCGGCCAGATCGGCGCATAGTCCTCAAGCCGGTCGTTCGCCCGGCTGTCGCCATTTGCGCGCCCGGCCGAGGGGCCGTGGTCGTTGGTGTGTCCGTTCGAAGATCCGAAGGCCATGGCCGCCTATCCTATCGGCTCGACGCCGGAGAGCGGCGCGACCAGTGGTGGCACCTCCACCACCCGACAGGCGCCGGCCTGGCAGATGCCGCGCTCGGCATGCGACCGATACTCGTCAGGGAAGCGGTCCAGGGTGGTGAGCATCGGTCG
>JALYXZ010000133.1 GCA_030946825.1 Chloroflexota bacterium
GTGAGCGGCACGCGCGAGTGGGATGTGGCGCGCCTCCACGAGCCATACGGCGACGGCACGTACCACGGCAAGCTGCTGAAGCGCACCCGCAAGCAGCTGCGGTCGGTGAGCAACCGTGAAGCGCTCACCACTCCGTTCCTGTTCCGTCGCAGCTGGTGAGCCGCTCCCGCCGCCGGACGGGCCGGGCCTACCAGCCTTATCCGTCGAGCAGGTCATCGATCGCCGCGCGCCTGGTCGTCGTCCTGGTCGGCGTCGCGTTGCTGGTCGGGATCGTGGCCCTCGCCGTCAGCCGCTAGCTCAGAGCTGGATCGTGACCCGCACCACGCCCATCGAGCGGCTCCGACCGGTGATCGCGGCCCAGGCCTCGGGCGACAGGTCGGCCACCTTCTGGTTCGCGGTGCCCCAGTAGCAGGCGCAGTAGTCGACGACAGCAATCCGCGTGCACCGATCGGCGCAGATCGTCACATAGCGGCTCGCCGGCGGCGGCTTGTAGTGGCCGCCCAATGCGCCGGGGAGGGCGACCACCGCCTGCCCCGCGTAGCCCGCGGTGCAGCAATACCAGCTCGCGGTTCCGGTAATCGTGTTCCCCGAGGCCGGCGGGGCGACCGGCGGGGCGGCAGCCGGCGCGGCGGGCCGCGGCGGGGTTGTGGGAGCCGGCAGCGGAATCGGCGTTGCAACCGGCTCGAAGCGGGCGGTCATCGCAACCGAGCCGGGGGTGGAGCGAGGCGCCGATGGTGGGAGCATCTCGACCTGGATCGAGCGCGCGGCGCCGGCGAGGCTGACGGCGCTCGAGCGTTCCCGGCCGGCGATCGTGGTGCGCGGTGCGTCACTGGGCGGGCGGCTTGCGGCGGCGTTCAGGAGGCGCTGCGTCTCGGCGGGAATCGGCGTCGCTGAGCGGGCGGCGAGCGGCGTCAGCAGCCCGATCCCGACTCCACTGATCACGGTCAGCACGGCGACGCGCCGCAGGAGGTCTGGCAATAGAATCCTCGCGAGTGCGTGGTCAAACTTCGTCCCGCGCGCTCAGGTCAGCCCCGGTATGCCGGGTCGCGGAGAAGAGCGGCCACCCTACCATCGGCCGCCGGCGCTGTCGAGTGGGGGCGGCATCGGCGCCCGGATCGGCACGCCGGTTGCGTCGCGGACGATCGGTCCATCTGCCTGCGAGGTATCCGATGCCAGCCGAGAAGGATCCAGCCCAGCGCAGCGGCGCGGTCGTGATGCGCCACGGAGCCAAGCGGCCGACCGAGGATCAGCGCCTCCTCCAGGAGAGCGGAGAGCAGCGCGAGTTCCAGAAGACCGATACCTGGCGCACGCTTCGGATCCTCGGCGAGTTCGTGGAGGGCTTCGACGCGCTGGCCGGCATCGGTCCGGCGGTGAGCGTCTTCGGCTCGGCGCGGGTGCGCCGCTCCGACCCGACGTATGCGACGGCTCGCAAGCTGGCTCGCCGCCTGGTGAAGGAGGGCTTCGCGATCATCACCGGCGGCGGGCCGGGCATCATGGAGGCCGCCAACCGTGGGGCGCGGGAGGCGGGTGGGCTGTCGATCGGATGCAACATCGAGCTGCCGTTCGAGCAGGGGCTGAACGAGTACGTCGACCTGGGCATGGAGTTCCGCTACTTCTTCGTCCGCAAGACGATGTTCGTGAAGTACGCAGAAGCGTTCTGCATCTTCCCCGGCGGTTTCGGAACGCTCGACGAGCTGTTCGAGTCGTTGACCCTGATCCAGACCGGGAAGGTGGAGCACTTCCCGGTCGTGCTCTTCGGCACCGACTACTGGGGAGGCCTGCTGAACTGGATCCGGACCCGGCCGCTCGAGGAGGGGAAGATCAGCCCGGAGGACCTGGACCTGCTCACCGTCACCGACGACATCGACGAGGCCGCCGCCGCCATCCTCCGCCGCCACGAGGCCCGCCTCGAGGCCGTGGCCAGCCGGGACGCGACAGCATCCGCGATCGCGAGGGCGAAGGCGATGAGTTCCTGACCACCGCGCGACTTCCGCGCCCAGGAACCAAGTCCGAACCGCCAGCCACACGGGCGTCGGGTACTGTAGCGGCGGGCGGGCGCCCCCGATGAGAAATGAGCCAGGTGCGGGTATCGTGATGGACGCAAACAGACTCAAGGGAATGGCGGTCGTTTCGGTGGCCGAGGCCGCTCGCCTAGGGGCAATCACCGATGTCGCCTTCAATGCGGACCCGCTGCGGGTGGCGGCGCTTCAGCTCCGCTCCGAGGGCACAGACTTCGTGATCCCGTTCGACCAGGTGCGCAACCTCGGCGCAGATGCCGTGACGGTCGACAGCAGCCAGGTCACGCAGATGTCGAGCTCCGGAGGCACGTTCGACGGTCTGCCGCGTCTGAGCCAACTCCTCAAGCTCAAGGTGGTCGACGATGCCGGCACCTTCATTGGGACAATCCAGAGCATCGAATTCGACTCAGCCAGCGGGCTCGTACAGGGCATCGTCGCTCATCGCGGCGGCGTTATGGGCGTCGGCGGAGCCAACACCACGATCGTTGCCGACGCGATCCGTAGCGTCGGGACGGAGGTCCTGACGGTGGCGGCCGAGCCGCCGGCGGCGGGCTGATAGCGAAGCCGAGCGGCTAGCAGCATCCCCATCGCGGTCGCCACGATTTTGAGATGGCGGTCCGAGAGCCGGCCTAGAGTTGGGCTCAGTACACCTTGCTCTCGACCACGTCGATGATGCGCGCTTGCGGATTGCCTCCCAGCGCGGGCGCTGCCACGGGCGACGCCCACAGCTCCTCGAGCGACCGCTTGAACGCCTCCGCCTCATCCCGACTGTCGAGCTCCAGATCCACAACGATGTAGTTCGGATCGTCAATCGGTCGATAGATCTGATAGCGCCGCACACCGGACTCCTCGCGGCGGACCGGATCGCGGTCAAAGGCTGCCTTCCAGGTCTCGAAGTCGCGGACGGCGTGCTCGATCTGGACAACTGGCACGGGTGCTCCTCCTCTCGGCCGGCGCCCCGCCGGTCGCTACAGTACGCCTGTATCCAATACGGTGATACTATACCGACATGGCGAAGCGTGTCAAGCGTCGTCCCTACGATTCCCCCCGTCGCCGCGAGCAGGCGGGGGAGACGCGCCGCGCCATCCTGGAGGCGGCCCGAGCGCTGTTCACCGACCGCGGCTACGTTGCCACTGCGATCGACCGGATCGCCGCACGCGCGAACGTCTCACCGGAGACCGTGTATGCGAGCTTCGGAAGTAAACGCGCGCTGCTGTCGGAGCTGGTCGACATCTCGATTGCCGGCGACGACGAACCGCGACCGATCCTCGAGCGGGCGTGGGTGCAGCAGATGCGCGACGAGCCCGATCCACGGCATCGGCTCCTGATCCTGGCCAGAAATGGCCGCCGGATTCTCGAGCGACGAGCGGCCCTCGACGAGGTGGTCCGGGGCGCCGCCGCGGCCGATCCCGATATCGCGACGCTCTGGGAGCAGGGCAAGGCCCAGCGCTTTGCCGGTCAGCGGGAGCTGTTGCGGATCGTCGTCGGCTCGAGCCGATTGCGGAAGGGCCTGGATCTGGATACTGCCGCCGACGTCATCTTCGCGATCGGCAGCCCCGAGACCTATCACCTGTTGGTGGTCGATCGCGGCTGGAGCGGCGCCCGGTTTGAGCAATGGTACGGCGAGGAACTCGCGGACCTCCTCTTCGACAGGTTCGGTCCTGGCCAGCTGACGGACGGCTGACCCGACGCCGTGTCGCGCGGGCATCGGTCGCACGCTGGTCCGAGCGGCCCCACCATTTCCCGAATCGCATGGCCCGATCCCACGGTCAGCACGGCAGGTTCGGGAACCGAGTTCTGGGTTCGTCGCGCTTGCTTGCCCAGCAGGAGGTGGGAGGAGACGGCCAGCGAGTCCGCACAGCTGATGGCTTCCGGAACGCGTCAGCGCTCAAGACTTGGGTGGCGGGCCGACGATCTGCGTGCCGTGCCTGGCGGCGATTTTCGCCAGCTCCACCACATCCGGCGGCTCGGTAAGCGTCGGCGGGATGGACCGCGACAGCGCGGGCTCGCCCATCTCGCGGAAGAGAGCCTCATGCTCGCCGTCGCCCGGCGCGATGAGGAGCAACAGCGTGGCCTCCGGTGACTCGAAGCGGAACGTGTGCGGCACGCCCGGAGGCGCGAGCGCGAACGATCCGCGGGTCGCCTTGATCTCCTGGTCACCGATGAAGATCGTCACCTGCCCGTCGACCACGTAGAAGCCTTCGGCCAGTTCGTGGTGCAGGTGCATCGGACCCGCGAACCCAGCATGGCCATCGACCTGGAAGAGGGAGTAGGCGGCGCCCGTCTCGTCGGCGGCGGCCCGGAAGCGGTAGAGGCCACCCAGCAGCCAGACGGCCTCTCCCTCGTCGTCTCCGCGCGCGATCTGCCGCGCGCCTCGGGCGGTCATGCGGTCACCTCCTCCTTCATGTAGGAGCGGATGAACTCGCGCAGCTCAGAGCCATCGGGCTGCTCGTGGGCGGCGACCGCGTGCAGCGCCTGCGCGGCGAGCACCTCCTCCTCCGTCCCCGAGATGCTCAGGCTGCAGCTACCGGGCAGCTCCCTGCAGTCGAAGACCTTGCGTATCATGGCGAGCCTCCAGCGGTGTGGTGAACAACGGAAGCCTCGCGTCCACCGAGACGGCGTGCCATCCCAGCATTCTGGGATTGTTAGACCGATGCCCCAAACCCGCCTGATCTCAAGTGGGTCCACCAGAGTCGACGTACCAGCCGTCGGCTGACAGGGGCGCGCCGGCCCGCTCACGCGGCTCGTAGTGCTCGAAGAAGACCTTGGCGACGAGCGCTCTTCGGCTGCGCACCCCGACCTTGTCGAAGATGGACTTGAGGTGGTCCTGGACGGTGTACGGCGAGAGCCACACTTGCTTCGCGATCTCGTCGGTCGAGCGGCCCTGCAGGACGAGCTGGCTGATCTGTCGCTCGCGATCGGTGAGCCCGTAGGCCTGCACGATGAGCGGCGCGATCTCGGCAGGTCGTGCGACCTCGATGATCACCGACGTGCGGGCCTGCGATCCCGAGCCAAGCACCGAGCCATGCAGCACGAGCCAGCGCCCGGACCGGGTCTGGACGCGTAGGCGGGCCGGCTCCGATGCCGGCTTCGCCTCACTGCCGGCTGCCCGCCGCGCGGCGGCGGCCACGACGTGGACCGGTCCCGGCAGGCCCGTGGGTCCCGCCGTCGAGGCCACGACGGCGAGCTCTGCCATCCAGCGACGCGCGGAAGAGTTGACCGCCTCGGGCTCGCCACGGGCGTCGATAAGGATCAGGCCAGGGGCCTCGTCTTCGTCGGTAGCCGGCTCGCCCACCGCAGCCAGCAGCAGCGAGCTGCGGACGGCGTGCGCGAGGTAGCCGCCGACGGACGCCACGAACTCCTGCTCCTCGGTGCTGAACTCTGGGCCACCTACGGTTCGAAGCACGAC
>JALYXZ010000217.1 GCA_030946825.1 Chloroflexota bacterium
GGTGGCCGACCACTACGGGGTGGCCAGCCGCAGCACCGAGTGGCGCCGGCTTCTGGACGAGCCGCTGGACGCCATCGCGGTGCTGTCATCCGGCGACCACAGCCAGATCGTCCTGGCGGCGCTCGAGCGAGGTCTGCACGTGTTCGTCGAGAAGCCGCTCGCCTACACCGCGCGACAGACCGATGCCATCGGTGAGGCTGCCGAGCGCGCCGGCCGGACGGTGATGGTCGGCATGCACAAGCGTTTCGATCCAGCCTACAGGCTCGCGGCGCAGCAGGTCGCCGAGATGCCCGATCTGCGGCTCGTCGACGCGGTGGTGGTCAATGTCGACGATCCGGCCTATTTCACCCACCACGCGCTGCTCGGCATTCCCCCGCATCGCGAGCCGGAGCTGCCCCTCACACCGGCGGAGGTCGCCGCCAGAGTGCTGTCCGGCGTCCCGCGCAACCTGATCGAGGCCCAGCTGGGCGCGCGCGCCGACGAGGACCTCGTCGCGGGCCAGCTGCTGATGTCGAGCGCCATCCACGACGTCGACATCCTGCGCGGCATCGTCGGCGAGCCGACCGGTGTTGTCTCCGCGCACCACTGGGCGAGCGGCACCAGTTTCGCGGCCGTGATCGCCTTTCCCGGCGACGTCAGGGCCGCCTACGCATGGACCTCGGTGCCCGGCGTGCGCCACTATCGTGAGACGTTCGACTTCATCGGTCAGAGCAGCCGCGTGCGACTCGACTTTCCCTCGCCGTACCTGCGCAATGCGCCCACCGATCTCGAGATCGAGGAGGGGCGCGGGGAGGAGCTGCGCACCACGAGGATCGTAGCCTCGTACCAGGAGGCCTTCCTCAGCGAGCTCGCTCATTTCCACGAGAGCGTCGTCTCCGGGCGGCCGCCGCTGACCGGGGTGACCGATGCCCGGCGCAATCTGGACCTGCTGACCGCGATCGGTGCGGCGATGAGGTCGTGAAGTTGACGTCATGAACCCGATCCGTGTCGCCACCTGCCCCGACTCGTGGGGCGTCTGGAACCCGGTCGATCCGCTGCAGACGCCTCCCGAGCGCTTCCTCGACGAGGCGTCCGCGGCAGGCTACTCCGCCATCGAGCTCGGTCCGCTGGGCTACCTGCCGGCGACGCCCGAGGGGCTGCTCCCCGAGCTGCGCCACCGGGAGCTGGAGCTGACCGGGGTGATGCTGATGGGCCGGTTCCACGTCGCGGAGGCGGTCGACGACCTCGCCGACAGCCTCGACCAGCTGCTCGCGATCGCCACCGCGGCCGATGCCCGCTACCTGATCCTGCTGCCGCGGGGCGAGCCGCCCGACCAGCGGACCATCGACGGGGAGGGATGGCGCCTGCTGGCGGAGACCGCCCAGACGCTGGCGGATCGTGCGGCGGTTCGCGGTCTTCGCACGGTCCTCCATCCGCACGCCGACACGCCGGTCGAGTCCGAGGCGGAGATCGAGCGCTTCCTCGACCTCACCGATCGGCGCCGGGTCAACCTGTGTCTCGACACCGGACACCATGCCTATGCCGGCGGCGAGCCGGTGGCCTTCGTTCGGGAGCACCGCACGCGCATCGAGTACCTGCATCTCAAGAACGTCGACTCCGCCGTGCTCGCGCGGGCGCGGAGCGAGGGCTGGGATTTCGGCGAGGCGGTCCGCAACGAGGTCTTCTGCCTGCTCGAGGAGGGATCGGTCGACATGCGGGCGCTCAAGCAGGTCCTCGACGAGACGGCCTACGCCGGCTGGGCGGTCGTCGAGCAGGACATGTATCCGGCGCCGTTCGACAAGCCACTGCCGATCGCGCGGCGCAACCTCGCCTACCTGCGCGAGCTGGGCTTCGATGTGTAAGACGTTGCGATGAGGACCCGTCGGGCCACCACCGCCCAGGCGATCATCGACTTTCTGCGCGTGCAGCACGTCGAGCGCGATGGCCAGCGCCACCCGTTCTTCGCCGGCATCTTTGGCATCTTTGGCCACGGCAACGTCGCGGGCCTCGGGGAGGCGCTCGAGACGCGACAGGACCTGTTCCGCTACCACCAGGCCCGTAACGAGCAGGGGATGGTGCATGCCGCGGTGGCGTTCGCTCGCCAGCATCGGCGCCTCCGCGCGTTCGCGTGCACGACCTCGGTCGGACCCGGGGCGACCAACCTCGTCACCGGGGCGGCGATGGCCACCGTGAACCGTGTCCCCGTGCTGCTCCTTCCCGGCGACGTCTTCGCCAGCCGGCGGGTGGCACCTGTCCTCCAGCAGCTCGAGCGTCCCGAGAGCCAGGACGTGTCGGTCAACGATGCCCTCGCGCCGGTTTCGCGCTACTGGGACCGGGTAAACCGTCCGGACCAGCTGGTGGCGACGCTGCCCGCGGCAATGCGGGTCCTCACCTCTCCGGCGGAGACCGGGGCCGTAACCCTCGCCCTGCCGCAGGACGTGCAGGCGGAGGCCTTCGACTTTCCGGAGAGTCTCTTCGAGCCGCGGACGCATTTCATTCCGCGCCCCAGACCGGACCACTTGGCACTGCGGCGGGCGGCGGAGCTGTTTCGCGAGGCGCGCAGACCGATGGTCGTCGTCGGCGGTGGGGTCCGCTACTCCGATGCCGAAGGGGCGCTGGCAAGCTTCGCGGAGCGTTTCGGGCTCCCGGTGGCCGAAACGCAGGCCGGAAAGGGATCGCTCGCCTGGGACAACCCTGCGAACGTCGGCGCAATCGGCGTGACCGGTGGGCTGGCGGCCAACCGGCTGGCACGTGACGCCGACCTGCTGCTGGCCGTCGGCACGCGCCTCGCGGACTTCACGACGGCGAGCTGGACCGC
>JALYXZ010000159.1 GCA_030946825.1 Chloroflexota bacterium
GCGTGATCCTGATCAGCGGCCTGGCGATCTTCACCCTCTTCTACTGGCTGACCGACAGCGGCCGCCTGGAGGCGAACTCCAAGACCCAGGAGGAGGAGCAGCTGGCGTACGGCAAGGAGATGTTCGGTCCCGCCACCAACGCGAACCCGGCGACCGCGAACTGCGCCCGCTGCCACGGTCCAGACGGCAAGGGCGGTCCGGTGCCCGGCACCAAGCGTCTGGCCCCGAACCTTCACTCATCGAGCATCGCGACCAAGCTGAAGGTCAACCCGGACTACGTGCACCTGGTGATCAGCTACGGCGGCGTGGTCGTCTCCGGAGACGTCAACTCCCCGATGCCGGCCTGGAGCACGGAGGTCGGCGGACCGTTGACCGTGCAGCAGGTCGACGCTCTGACCGCGCTCGTCACCAGCTGGGCGCAGGCATCGGCCGGCCAGCCGGCCGATGTCGTTCCGAACACGGTGCAGGCCGGCCAGGCGGTCTACAGCCAGAGCGGCTGCGCCGGCTGTCACGGCGCTGACCTCTCGGGCGTTTCCGGTCCGAACATCCAGAACATCGGCGCCGCGCTGGTCACCGCCCTGCCGAACCCGCCCTCGGGGCTGGCCGCCATGCAGTCCGACTACAAGGCCAACAAGCGGACCTTCCTCGAGAAGTGGATCCGCGACTCGGCCACCAACTACAACAAGGGGCAGGCGACTGGCATGCCGCCCCATCCAGAGGGGACGCTCTCCAAGTCCCAGCTGGACGCGCTGATCACCTTCCTCCTGGCGCAGAAGAAGTAGGGCACCGATGACCAACGCCTATCGAGTTCCGCCGCGCCGCGGCGTGATGGTCCGGGGCCTCGCCTTTGTCGACGACTTCATGAACTGGCTGTTGTACGGCCACGAGACCTGGCTGGTGGCGCTGCTCAAGGCGATTCCGCTGTTCCTGTACGTGTACTTCCTGCTCACCTACATTCCGAACTACGTGTATTACCTGTCGACCCAGTACATCCCATTCCTGAAGTTCAGTGCGGCGGTCGGCTTCCTGCTGGCGGCCATGATCGGCGGCGGCAACTTCATCGTCCTGATCATCCTCGCGCTCTGGACCCAGGCGGCCCGCGGGCGCCGCGGCTTCGGGTGGTCGCTGATTCGCGGGCTCGACTTCATGCAGCTGCTCTTCGTGCTGCTGCTGATGATCCCGCTGCTCGCCTTCAACCTGGGCGGTGGCTCGTTCATCCCGCCGCTCTTCCCGCTCGAGGGCGTGGTACTGGCGCTGATCGCCGGCGGCATGGGGGCGGCCACCCTCGTCTACCTGTACCTGGAGTTCCGACGCATCACGCGCCGGGAGGCACAGGCAGCCGCCGCGGCCAGCGCCGCCTACTCCGCGGGCTGACGGAGCGTCGTCCCCGGCCCGGGCGTGCCGGCCACGTCCTGTGGTCGGTCACCGTACTCGCCGTGGTGACGGCCGCCATCCTCCTCGATGCGGGTGGACAGCTGCGGGGCTGTCCGCTCAGCTTCGGTTCGTGCGCGTCTGCGGTCCGCGGATTCGCCTGGGGGGTGCTCGCGCTGGCCGCCGCACTGTACGTCGCGCTGCTGAGCGGCGTGCGCTGGTGGACCGCAGGGCTGGCACGACGTGGCGCAGCCGATCCCCGCGCACAGCGCGACTGGTACCTCCTCGCCGCGGTGCTGGGCCTCCCAGCTGCGCCGCTGCTGGCATTCACCCTGCTCTCGGCCCTCCGCTAGCATGGCGTCCCCGCACCAGGAGCTCGCACCATGACCTTCGACTCCGCCGACCAGCTCCGTTCCCGCCTGGCGGAGGTGGGGCGCGTCGAGGGCCAGCGTCTCGTGCTGGAGGATCCGGCCATGCTCCGCGCGGAGCTCATCGACGAGCTGATCTTCGGGGCGGTCTTCAACCCCGACGAGGGGCTGCGTGACGCCTGTCGCTGGGCGATCTGGGCCGCAAGCCAGGAGCTGGGCTGCGGCTCCGCATCGGTCTATGAGCTGTACATGGCGCGCGGCCGCGGCGAGTTCCCGGCCACCCACTTCACCGTCCCGGCGCTCAACCTGCGCGCCACCGCGTACCTCTCGGCCCAGCAGGCATTCACCGCCGCCATGCAGCGCGACGCGGGGACGGTGATCTTCGAGATCGCGAAATCGGAGATGGCGTACACCGACCAGCGCCCCGCCGAGTACACGGCGGCGATCCTGGCGGCCGCCATCAAGACCGGCTGGCCAGGTCCGGTCTTCCTCCAGGGAGACCACTTCCAGTTCAACCTCGCCAAGTGGAACGCGGACCCTGATGCCGAGCTCGAGGCGCTCCGCTCGCTGACCCGCGAGGCGGTGTCCGGCGGCTTCCTGAACATCGACATCGACTCCAGCACGCTGGTCGATCTCTCCCGGCCGACGGTTCCCGACCAGCAACATGTCAACGCGGAGAACACTGCTGAGCTGACCCGCCTGATCCGGCAGCTCGAGCCGGAGGGCGTGACGATCAGCATCGGCGGCGAGATCGGGGAGGTCGGCAAGGAGAACTCCACGGAGGAGGAGCTGCGCGCCTACCTCGACGCGTACCGATACGCCCTCGGCACCGATGCGGGGGCGCTGGCCGGCATCGCCAAGGTCAGCATCCAGACCGGGACGTCGCACGGCGGGGTGCCGCTTCCGGACGGCAGCATCGCCTCGGTCAAGATCGACCTCGACACGCTCCAGCGGCTCTCGACCGTCGCGCGCGACGAGTACGGGCTGGCGGGCTGCGTCCAGCACGGCGCATCGACGCTGCCCGATGAGGCGTTCCACCATTTTCCGTCGGCGGGCGCCGCGGAGATCCACCTGGCGACCGGCTTCCAGAACATCCTGTTCGACCAGGCCGGCCTCCCGCCCGAGCTGCACCGCGAGATGATGGCCTGGGTCGAGACCAACTGCGCCGATGAGCGGATGCCCGACCAGACGCAGGAGCAGTTCGTGTACAAGAGCCGCAAGAAGGCGATCGGCGCCTTCA
Organism: Chloroflexota bacterium; assembly: GCA_030946825.1. Classification (GTDB taxonomy): domain Bacteria; phylum Chloroflexota; class Limnocylindria; order QHBO01; family QHBO01; genus QHBO01. Next base: position 2,980 of record JALYXZ010000159.1, read on the forward strand.
AGCGCGAGCTGTGGACCATGCCCGATGCAGCCGCGTCCCAGATTGCCGACAACCTGCGCGCGAAGTTCGGCCAGCTCTTCGATGAGCTCGGGATCGCGGGCACGCGTGCGCTGGTGGAGCGGTTCGTGTCGCCGCCGCGGCTTGACCAGCCGCTGCCCCCGGCGTTTGGAGGCGAGGCTGGCCAGGCGGTCTTCGCGGCGGCATCGGTCTTCGAGCCGGATCCCTCCGGGGAGTAGCGTCGGAGGGGCCGGTCGTCGGTGCGGCCTTCAGCCCAGCGGCGGATTCCCGCCGTAGCATGCCTGCACGATCTGGCTCGCCGAGCTGCCCTCGGGGAGACTGAGGACCAGCTCACCATCGCGAACCGTCGATGGACATCGCCACAGGTTACGGAAGGCGGGAGCGCTGACCACCCTGCCCTGGATGTCGAACGCCTCACCGTGCAGAGGAGACACGAACAGCCTGCGCCCAGCGTTCCAGTCCAGCCGCTCGTTCTTCAGATGCGGGCTGCGCGCCAGGTAGACGATGGGAGGCGCCGCGCCGATGCGGACGACATAGGCCGGGATGCAGTCCACACG
>JALYXZ010000200.1 GCA_030946825.1 Chloroflexota bacterium
GCGGTGAGGTGCCACTCAGCGGCAGCGCCGTGTCGTCGGTCCGATCTTCATCGCCGCCGCAGTCTACGCGGACCCCCGGCTCCGGCACGGAATCTGCGCCACCGGTACGATGAAAAACAGAGCGGCCCCAAGGCGTGGCCCCGAACATCATCCTCAGAAGGAGACGAATGGCCGAGACGCTGGTCAGCACTCCGGCGCTGAGCCCCGAGATCCGCAGCTGGCTGATGGCCGAGCTGCGCTTCCCGGTGATGGCCACCATCGCCAGCGACGGCATGCCGAGCCAGTCAGTGATCTGGTTCGATCTGGCCGCCGGCGACGTGGTGCTGATGAACACGCTCGTCGGGCGCATCAAGGAGCGGCATCTGCGACGCGACCCGCGGGTCAGCCTGTGCTTCGAGCGGGAGAATGACTACGTGACGCTCGCGGGTCGGGCAGAGCTGATCGACGACCCGGAGCGCGGCCTGCACGACATCCAGGCTCTGGCGCGACGTTACGGCGACGACCCGGCCGCCTTCGAGGGGCAGCATCGGGTCACGATCCTGATGCACGTCGAGCGGGCCACACGACACACATAGGGAGCCCAACACACATGACCGATGGAAATGAGCTCAAGCTCGGCGTCCTGGCCTGGAACCAGTACACCGATTGGGAGTCGCTGGAGGGCATCGGCCGCAGGGTCGACGAGCTCGGCTACGACTCGCTCTGGACGTGGGACCATCTGTATCCGATCGTCGGCGACGCCCAGGGACCGATCTTCGAGGGTTGGCTGACGCTCGCCGCCTGGGCGCAGGCGACCAGCAAGGTCACGCTCGGCCTGATGGTCGGCGCGAACACGTTCCGCAACCCGGCCCTGGTGGCCAAGATGGCAACCACCCTCGACCACATCAGCCGGGGCCGGGCCGTGCTGGGGATCGGCGGGGCGTGGTTCGAGACCGAGCACACCGCCTACGGGATCGAATTCGGCGGGTCGCCGGGCGAACGCCTGCGCTGGCTCGACGAGGCGGCGATGATCATGCGCGGGATGCTGGACGGCAACGCCCCCAGCGGCCGGCGCTTTTACGCTGCCAAGTCGGTGCGCAACGATCCTCCGCCGGTCCAGCCTCGTCTGCCGATCCTGATCGGCGGCGGCGGGGAGCGCAAGACGCTGGCGACCGTGGCGCGCTACGCGGACGCGTGGAACGTTGGCGGCGACGTGGAGCGCGTGAAGCACAAGGCTGCGGTCCTGCGGGACTGGTGCGCGAAGGTCGGCAGGGACCAGTCCGAGATCGAGCGCACGCTCCAGGCGGGCTCGGTGGTGCTGCGGGACGACCCGGCGGAGGGACGCCGGGTGGCGACCGAGATCGGGCGCAGCCACCGCGGGTGGAGAGGTCCCGAGTGGGTCGGCACGCCGGAACAGCTGGTCGACAGGCTCGCGCCGTACCTGGAGATCGGCTTCCGCCACATCTACTTCGACTCCCACGCGCCGTGGGACACCGAGACGCTGGAGCGCATCATCGGCGAGGTGAAGCCAGCCCTGCGCGACCGCCTGCTGGCCACTGCTCGGTGAAGGTCGAGCCGGCGCTGGAGGCCGCCTGACGAGCGTCGTCGTGCTGGCCGGCGGGACCGGGGGGGCGAAGCTGGCGCACGGCTTCCAGCACGTCCTGGGAGCGGGCGAGCTAACGGTCGTCGCCAACGTTGCGGACGACCTGGAACTCTTCGGGCTGCACGTCAGCCCCGACCTCGACAGCGTCCTGTACACGCTTGCCGGAATCGTCGGCGAATCCGGCTGGGGCGTCGCGGGCGACACGTTCACCGCGCTCGAGATGCTCGGCCGTCTCGGCGAGCCGACCTGGTTCCGGATCGGCGACGCGGACCTTGCCACCCACGTCCGTCGATCGCGCCTCCTCCGCGAGGGGTCGGCCCTGACCGATGTCTCGCGCGCCCTGGGCGGCTGGCTGGGAGTCGCCAGCCAGGTCGTCCCGGCGACCGATGACCCGGTGCGCACCGTGGTCTCGACCGACGCCGGCGAGCTCGACTTCCAGACCTACTTCGTGGCCCGGGCGCAGCGCGACGAGGTGCGGGGCGTCCGGTTCGCCGGCATCGAGCAGGCACGGCCGTCGCCCGCGGCGCTGGCCGCCATCGCGGAGGCGGGCCTGATCGTGATCACGCCGTCCAACCCGATCGTCAGCATCGCGCCGATCCTCGACATCCGCGGGATGCGCGAGGCGGTGCAGGGCGCGGGCGCGGCATGCGTGGCGGTCAGCCCGATCATCGGCGGGCGCGCTCTCAAGGGTCCTGCAGATCGGATGCTGGCCTCGCTCGGGCACGAGGTCAGCGCGCTCGGCGTCGCCCGTCTGTACGCCGGGCTCGTCGACCGCTTCGTGCTCGACGAGCAGGACGCGGAGCTTGCGCCCGCGATCGCCGCGTTGGGGATGGCCGTCGACGTCCTGCCCACCGTGATGTCGACCGAGGCGGACCGCGCCGAGCTCGCCAGGAGGATCATCTCGGCCGCGGACGCTATGCTCGGGAGGTGACCCGGATCATCATCCCGCACCGCGGCCTGGGGATCGCCAAGACGCGTCTCGCATCGGTCCTGTCGCCGGACGAACGGCTGGCGCTCGCGCGGCGCCTGCTGCTCCACGTGCTGGAGGCGGCGGCTGCGTCCGGCGCAGAGGTATCTGTCATCTCGCCCGATCCCGCGCTCGGCGACCTCGTCGAGCCGGCCGGCGCCCGGATGGTAGTCCAGCGCGGGATGGGCCTGAATGCCGGCCTGGAGCAGGCGCGCAGCTCGGCGCTCGCCGAGGGGATCCCCTGCCTTGCGGTGCTGCACGGGGACCTCCCCAACATCACGCCCGCCGACGTGCGCGCGCTCCTCGAGGCGGTCGACGGCGGGCGGGCGGTGGCCATCGCCCCCGATCGGGCGGGGACGGGAACGAACGGGCTGGCGCTGCGCCCGGTCGATGTCATCGGCTTCGCGTTCGGCCCCGAAAGCTTCGCCGCTCACCGCACTGCGGCATCGGCCGCGGGCGCCACGCTGTCGGTGGTGGAGCGGCCCGGGCTCGCCTTCGACCTCGACACCCCCGCCGACCTCGTGCGGTGGCTTGACATGGGCGACGCGGCGTGACGCAGGGCATCCAGCTGCTGGCGCTGGATGGCATCCCCGAGGTGTCGCCCGGTGACGACCTGGCCGCCCTGATCTGCGCCGCCGCCGCCGCGCAGGGCATCGGTCTGACCGATGACGACGTCGTGGTGGTCACCCAGAAGATCGTGTCCAAGGCCGAGGGCCGCGTGGTCGAGCTGGCCACCGTCGACCCCTCCGCGTTCGCGCGGCAGGTGGGGGAGCGCTGGGGCAAGGACCCCCGACAGATCGAGCTCGTCCTGCGCGAGAGCGCCGAGCTGGTGCGGATGGGTCCTGGCGGGCTGATCATCAGCCGGACGCGCCACGGGTTCGTGTGCGCCAACGCGGGTGTCGATCTGTCCAACGTGGGCGGCGCGGACTCCGCGACCCTGCTCCCGGTCGATCCGGACGGCTCCGCCCTCGAATTGCGCGACGGCATCCGCCGAATCAGCGGTGCTGCTCCGGCCGTCATCCTCTCGGACTCGTTCGGGCGACCGTGGCGCAACGGGATCGTGGACGTGGCGCTCGGGGCGGCCGGCCTCGAGGTGCTCATCGACCTGCGCGGCCAGCCCGATGCCGACGGGCGCGAGATGCACTCCACGGTCATCGCCGTCGCGGACGAGCTGGCCTCGGCGGCCGAGCTGGCTGCGGGCAAGACGAGCCGTTGCCCGGTGGTCGTCATCCGCGGCTACCGTTACGCGCCGGGCGAGGGACGGGCCGCGGCCCTGGTCATGGATGCGGAGCGGGACCTCTTTCGCTGATCCCGGCGGCGATCCTGACCTGCGCGCGGCGTTGACGGCGCGCACCGCAACGGCGATCCCTAGCACCCTTCTTGCACCGTCTGGCGGACAAATGCCCGAAAAGATGCCCGTTCGCGCCGGGGCCGCCAGGTCCCCGGAGCCGGTGGTCGGCGAGGTTGGCGCGGCCGCTGCCGACGGCCTCGTGCTCGGGCGCTACCGCCTCATCGAGCTTCTTGCCCGGGGCGGCAGCGCCGACGTGTGGCGGGGCCACGACCTGCGGCTCGCACGCCCGGTTGCGATCAAGCTCCTTCACGGGCACCTGCTTCCGGACGAGCGTTCCCGGCGGCGGCTGGCGGCCGAAGCGCGTGCCGTCGCCTCGCTGTCGCACCGCTCGATCGTCCGCGTCTACGACGTCGACGTCGTCGGTGAGCGGCCCGCCATCATTCTCGAGCTGGTCGAAGGCGGAACGCTCGCGCAGCGCCTCGAGCGGGACGGGCGGATTCCGGCGCGCGACGCCGCCAGGATTGGAGCCGACCTGGCCGACGCGCTGTTCCACGCCCACAAGCGCGGGATCGTTCACCGCGACCTGAAGCCTGCCAACGTGCTGCTCGATGCCGCCGGGCGCGCCAAGCTCGCCGACTTCGGCATCGCGCGCCTGCTCGGTGAAGCAGCGGACCGCATGACGATGACCGGCACGGTGATCGGCACGCTCCGCTACATGGCGCCGGAGCAGCTCGCCGGGGACAGCGTCGGGCCACGTGCCGACCTGTTCAGCCTGGGCGTGATGCTCCACGAGGCGTTGGCCGGGCAGCCACCCTTCCCCGCATCCACGCCGCTCGCGCTCGCTGAGCAGCAGGCCGCCGGCACGCCGCCGCTGGCCGACGTGGACCCCGGGCTGGCAGCGATCGTGGCTGCTGCGCTGGCACCCGACCTCGCGCACCGACCTCGACACGCGGGAGAGATGGCCGGCGCGCTGCGCGCCTGGCTCGACGGTCGCACGCTGCCGACCACCATGACGGCGCGTGTCAGCTCGATCGTTCCGGCGCTCGGTCGGCGACGCGGCCCGACCGAGTCGCGCGCTGAGCGGCGTCGCTCCGGTTTGCCGGCATGGGCGGCGGCGGCGCTGCTGGTGGCGCTCGTCGCCGGCGTCTTCGGGTTCACGGCGCTCGGCGGCGCGTCGCCCGACGGACAGCAG
>JALYXZ010000226.1 GCA_030946825.1 Chloroflexota bacterium
GCGTCGTAGAAGACGACGTGGGTCACCTCGTGGACCACCGCGGTACGCAGATACGACGGCGGCCCGCCACCGAGCCACATGAAGATGGTCCGAATGTTCGGGAAGGTCGCCGCTCCAGTCCATTCGCGCGCTCCGGGACTGAGCGCACCAAAGAAGTCGGCGCGGCTGTCGTAGACGAAGATGTCGACTGGCCCGGCCAGGTCATGGCCGAGCAGCCCTTCGGCGCTTCGCGCTCCGCTGGCGGCCAGTGTACCGAATTCGCGCGCCTGGGCCTCTGCGCCTCCGTACCAGTGCACCGTGGCCTCGCCGAGTTGGGTGCTGTGCCAATCCAGCCCCGGGCGGTTATCGGCGTAGACCAGCGTCCCTTCCGGGCTGAGGCTCACGATCCCCGCGCTGGTCGCGCGCCATCGGTAGTTGATCCGCGTGTTGGGCGTCACGTACTGCTGCGCCGCGTCCCAGACGTAGGTCGCCGCGCCGCTCGCCGGCCGAACGGGCGCGACGAAAGTGTTGTCGTCGCCACCGAACCGGAGCAGCAGTTCCAGGCGGTCCGGCGTGCTCCCCAGAGTGACGCGAAACGTCATCTGGCGCCCGTAGACCGCATCGGCGGAGAGAGCGCCGAAGCCACTGAATGCGGATACCGGCGCGGCGAGCAGCGTCCCCGAGGTGATCAGCAGCGTCGCGAACAGGATGACCTGCGCGATCCGTCCCAGGGCGCGCGGCGCCGCCCCTCCCCGCACGCGTGTCGGCGTGCCTGTCAGCCAGCCCACGACAGGCCCCCGAAGTCCATGAGGCCGACGGTCAGCTTGCCGGCGCCGCGCAGGCCCTGGCGCACGAGCCAGCTCGACTCGGTGTAGGACCACGGGAGCACCGGGGCCTGGTCCTGCACGCGTTCCTCCACGACCCGATAGGCATCCGCCTCGGCGGTCGGAGCCGCGCTCGAAGCGGCCTCCAGCAGGGACACGAAGCGCGGATCGTTCCAGTGGCCGTAATTGCTGGCCGCGCCCGGAAGCAGCAGGAGACTGTACAGCGCGTACGGGGACGGGTAGTCGGCGATCCAGTTGATGGTGAAGATCGGTGGCGCATCGGTGGCGATCTGGCCCAGGAAATCGGCGAAACGCATCGTCTCGACCGAGATCGAGACGCCCAGGTCCCGGCGCCAGACGGCGACTGCGGGGCCGACGTTCAGGCCGTTGGCATTCACCCTCAGCAGCCCCAGCTTCGCCCGGTCCCCGTATCCGGCTTCATCGAGCAGGCGTCGCGCCTCCGCCAGGGCCACTGCGGGGATCCCCGGCATGCCAGCCGGCTGAAGGGCGGGCGGGACCAGGCTGTTGGCGGCCTCGGCGGCGGCGCCCGCGGAGAGCTCCACCAATCGTCGTCGGTCCAGCGCGAGCGCGAACGCGCGACGGACCCGCACGTCGTCGAAAGGCGGCCGGGTGGTGTCGAACCCGAAGAACGCGACCGACAGCGCGGCCGCCGGATGGAGATGCGGACCAAGGTTGCGGTCGTAACGGATCCAGGTTGCGTCCCAGGGGGGCACCTCCGTCAGGTCCAGCCGGTTGGCCGAGAAGGCGCTCGTGGCGTCGCCCTGCAGGTGCCCGGTCCACTGCACTTCGTCGATCGCCGGGGGCCCGCCGACGTACCGCGGATTGCCGCGCAGGACGAGGTCGGTCTGGGACTGCGACGCCACGGTGTACGGGCCGGATCCGACGAAGCTGGCGGCGCGCTGCCACGTCGGCGTCGGCTGAGCGTTGCGGGGCACCACGAAGGTGGCCGGCGTGGCGGTAATCGAGGTGAAGTAGGCGGCGGGGTGGGCAAGACGGACCACCAGGGTCGTGGCCTCGGGCGCGTCGATCCCCACCTGGCTCTCGGTCGCGCGTCCGGCCAGGCGCTCGGTCGCGTTCTGGATGACGCTCAGGACGTCCGGGGCGGTCGAACGGGTGGCCGGGTCGAGCAGGCGAAGCCATGAGCGCCGGACGTCTCGCGCATCGAGCGGGCTGCCGTCCGAGAAGGTCAGGCCACTCCGCAGGTGGAATGTGTAGGTGCGACCGGCGTCGCCGACCGTCCAGCTCGCCGCAAGAGACGGGTACGGCGTCCCCGCGTCGTCGAGGCGCGTCAGCCCGGCGTAGAGCTGGAGCACGAGCTGCACATCACCGGCATCGGAGATGTAGGCCGGGTCCAACGTGCCGGGGTCGCCGCCCAGGTAGCGCAGCGGTCGTCCGGCCGCGGCGCCGCCGCCGCCCGACGGCAGCGTGGCGGTCAATGCCAGCAGCACAGCAAGGAGCGCGCGGCGCAGGTTCAGCCGAGGCATGCATCGGCCGATGCCAGGCCGCACGGATGAAGGGTCCAGGCGCGCGCTCGGCGGGTCGTCGAGAGAAGGCGGCGCACTGCCGGTAGTATAGAGGCCGAGTGCAGCACGTCCACGAACACCGGTTTCAGCCCCAACCGGCCGGCAGTCTGACCCTTCGTCAGTTCGTCGAATCGCTCCGCCGCTGGACGCCGGAGATGCGCCAGATCGTGCAGATCGCGCTGACCCGCAGCGAGGCCGAGCGACAGCAATATCTTCAGGGCTTCCACGCGCGACACCACGAGCGCAGCGGTGGACAGCTCGACTCCTTCATCCGATGGGCCTACTCCGACCCACGCCTGGATGACGTTCCGCTCCTGCTGACCGAGATCGAGCGCCCCGAGAGCGAGTACGCCGACGCGCTGCTCCACGAAGCCGACGTGCTGGTCCGGATGCGCGCCGAGGGCAAGAGTCCCGCCCAGCGCGTGCGCGACTACCTCGCCCTGCTCGGAATCGAGGGCAGCGAGCAGATTCGAGCCGCGATCGCCAGCCTGTTGCCCCAGGGCACGCGTCCTGTCGTGGTCCTCGCCACGATTCGGCAGATGCGAAGGCGATGGTTGGAGCTCTACGGCGACGACCCGTTCTTCGCCGAGGCATGACCGCCTCCACCCGCTGGCCTGGCCGACAAGGCCGCGGGTTGCCGGCTCGGCTGCTCCTCCCCTCCGTGTTCTCCGTGCTGCTCACCGCCCTCTCCCTTGCGCTCCCTCCGGTCCGGGCTCTGGGCCACGCCGAGCTGGTCACCTCCGTCCCCGCGGCGAACGCCAGCCTGCGCACCTCGCCGCCGGAGCTGAAGCTGACCTTCGGCGAGCCGATCGACCCGGCCACGGCCGCGATCCAGCTGATCGACGGCAACGGCGACGCGGTTCCGGGCCTGGGACCGCTGTCGATCGATGTCGGGGGCGCCATCGCACGACGGCACGTCCCGCCCCTTCCGCGGGGCAGCTACACGGTCCGCTACCGAGTGGTGTCGGCCAGCGACGGTCACGTCATCGACGGTGCATTCGGCTTCCTCGTCGACCCGACCGGCACGCTGCCCAGCCCGTCCTCGGCGCCGACGACGCAGTCCCCCGCCGATCCGGCGGCCATCGCAGCCCGATGGGCGGCGCTGAGTGGCGGCCTCGTCCTCTTCGGCACCGCGCTCTTCTGGCTCCTCACCGCACGTCCGGTGCTCGCGGTCAGGCAACAGGCAGCCATCGGCGCCAGATCGGTGTGGGCGGTGATGTTCATCTGCGGATGCCTGACCTTTGCCGCCATCGCTGCGTTCCTGGGACTTGCCGCACAACAGGTGGTCGCTGCCGGCACCCAGGGCCACGGCGGCGCTGGCGCTGCCTTCCCGCTCGACTTCGCGGCGCCGTTCGGTCAGACCTCGTTCGCGATGGCGATGCGTGTCGCGCTGGCCGCCACCGCACTCGCCTCGCTGCTGGCCGGCGCGGGACTGATCGTCGCCCAGCTGGCCCGCAGGCAGCGACGGGGGTCGGTCGGGGAGGGCGCCGATGCGCAAACCGAGTCCCGAGCCGGTATCAGGCGCGCTGTTCCGGCCACGCTCCTGGTCGCGGTGCTGCTGGCGGCCGCGTTGGGACTGCTCGGGGCGAGCCTCGCCGGTCACGCGGCAGGCGCCGGCGGCGCATTCGCCTTCCTCGACTGGCTGCATCTGCTTGCGGTGGGCGCCTGGCTGGGCACATTGCCAGGTTTCGCGGTCCTGGCCATGGCCAGCAGGTCGGCGGTCGATGAGCGGCGGCCGCTGCTGGCCGCCGCCTTTGCTCGCCACTCGCGAGTGGCGATGGTGGCCGCTCCGGTGGTCGCGCTCAGCGGGATTGCCAACTCCCCGATCGTGATCGGTCAGGCCCGCGAGGTGGTGGCCAGCGGATACGGGAACCTGGCACTCGGCAAGATCCTCCTGTTCAGCGTGGCCCTGGCCATCGGATCGGTGAACTTCTTCCTCGTGCGCCGCGCAGGCGTGCGGCGCCTGGTGCAACTCGTGGCGGCCGAGGTCGTGGTCGGAGGCGCCGCGGTGGCGCTGGCGGCGGTGATGGTCAGCACCCAGCCAGCCGCGACCCGGGTGCCGGTCCTCTCGCAGTCGTCTCTGCAGACCGCCCACCTGTACGGCACCGCCGGAAGCTCCTCGGTCCACGTCGCGGTCAACGTCCCGGCGCCCGGCGATCAGCTCTACCAGGTGGCGATCGGCGATGCGGCGACCGGTGGCGACCGGACCGACGTCCGCGACGTCTCCCTCATCCTGCACCCGCCTCTCGGCGGCGGCGCGGTGGCGCGCGTGCAGCTGAGGCGGACCCCGGACCCGGCGATCTGGTCGGCAGCCGGCGCGTACACGCCGGTGACCGGCGAATGGGTCCTCGAGGTGCTGGTCCGCCGCGCCGGCGCACCCGACGCGACGACGACCTTCGCGTTGGCGGTGACCGAACCGATTCCGCCTCAGCGGGTGCCTCCGCCCGACATCGGGATCGGCGTCCCGGGCATCATCGGCATCGTGTGGGGCATCCTGCCGGCAGGTCCGCTGGGGTGGTCACCCACGATCTTGCTGTTGGGCCTCGCAGTCGCACTGGCCCTCGTTTCTCGCACCGGGCGCTACCCCGACGCAGCCCGGTCCCTGACGATCGCCAGGAACATCGCCGTCGTTGCGGCCGTGGCGCTGGGCATCTGCGTGGGCCTGCGGTCGACTGTCGCCGCGGCCAACGCCGTTCCGGCAGCCGCGGGCGCGATGAACAGTCCTGTCACGGGCTCCGCGGAATCGGTGCAGCGCGGGCGTCGGATCTATCTCGCCAACTGTTCGGCCTGCCACGGAGTCAACGCCGACGGCAACGGACCGACAGCGCCCGGTGTCGTTCCGCCACCCGGCGAGATCGTGGATGTCGCCCGTCGCTCGACGGAGGGTCAGCTCAACTACCTGATCACCAACGGCTATGTCGGCACACCGATGCCCGCCTTCTCGACCAGGCTCTCCGAAAACGACCGGTGGGATCTGGTGAACTACCTGCGTGCGCTCGCGCGCACCCCGCGGCCCGGAGAGCGCTGAACAAGATGCAGGTGAGCATCGCGCTGGCGATGGTGGCCGGACTGGTGAGCTTCGCTTCGCCGTGCGTCCTCGCGCTGGTACCGGTGTACGTTGCCTTCCTGGGCGAAACCACGGGCGGACTGGCGGTCAGCGCCGGCGGGGCACCGCCCGCCGCCGTGCGCCGATCCGTGCTGGGCCAGGCGCTGCTCTTCGTCGCGGGATTCTCGGTCATCTTCGTCGCGCTCGGCGTATCGGTCGGGCTGTTCGGCGGGCCACTGTTCCGAGTCGACGTCGTTCGGCAGCTGGCCGGGATCGTCGTGGTGGGGCTGGGGCTCGCCACCACCGGGATCTTCGGACCGCTGCTCGACCGGCTCACGCGGGGAGTATCGGGAACCTCGCTCCGGGGGGGACGCTCGACACGGTCCGTGGCGCTCGGGGCGCTGTTCGCCGTTGGCTGGTCACCATGCATCGGTCCGGTACTGGCCGCAATCCTGGGGATGGCGGCCTCCAGCCAGCAGGCCGCGGTTGCTGCGGTGCTGCTGACCGCCTACTCGGTGGGCCTGGCGATTCCCTTCCTCGCGGCGGCCGTGGCGCTCCCCCACCTTCGACCGCTGCTCGGCGCGCTCCGACGCCACCACCGATTCGTCGAAGTCGTCACGGGACTCTTCATCGTCGCCATGGGCCTGCTGATCTTCAGCAACGCCTTCGCCAGCATGGCGCGACTCTTCGCTCCCGCATTCTGAGTCAAGCGCGGAGTGGTTGCAGCACCTGCGGCTCGGAGGCCGGCGCTCGGACGCAGCGCTGGCATGGCTCGTCGATCGGATGCGCCAGCAGGTGGCCCGAGACGACATGGCGCGTCTCGCAGCGGGTCACGATCTGCGTGCAGCCCGCGGCACAGCAGCGCGGGCAGGTCAGCCGGCTCGGGAAGCTGGTTTTGGTCTCGACCCAGCAGCAGAGGCAAGGACGGGTGCTCACCGATCGAGCCTATCGAGATGGCCGACCGCGCGGAACGGTACCTATCGGCCATCAGTGCCCCCGACTTGATGGGCCGACGACGTCATCAGTTTGACCTCGGCCGCACCACTGACGGCGGCTGCCCTCGCGTGAGGCCATGTAAACGGAACGCGCCTCTGACTTATCCTGCCGCAAGACCGACGCAGACCAAGGCGCGATCAGGACCAACCGCCCAGATGCGGCGGTCGACGTCGGACGTCGCGAAGGAGAGGCTGAGATGGGTTCATATCCGGCGACGGTGCGCCTCGTCTCCGAGGACGGGTCCGAACGTCCGCGACCCTTCGATCTCCGGGTCGCCACCCGGATCGGCGCCGTCGAGTTGCGACTCGGGCAACTCTCAGGCGGCGAGGCTCTTCACTTCGCGCTGGCGATGTGCGTCTTCAACAACATCGCCCGCGAGAGCCGCGACCGGGGCATTCAACTGCGCGAGCTGTCGGTCACTGCCGACGGCGACTTCGACGCAAGTGAGCTGTCCACCGGAATCTCGTTCTCGATCTCGATCGCAGGCACCGCCACTGAGGACGTTCTGCACGACCTCGCCCAGTTCGGTGCACACGACTCAACCATAGCCAAGACGCTGCGGCATCCGACGTCGGTCACACTGACCGTCGTCGAGGCCAGGGCGGTCACCCAACGCACTTCCTAGTGCATCACCGGGGGGCCATGCGTGCGGGCGCAAGCAGGCTGCGTCCGCGCATTTGCGATGGCTTCGCGGACTATTCGGTGTGGCGCCCCCGGAGGGATTCGAACCCCCGACGCAGGCCTTAGGACGGCCTCGCTCTATCCTCTGAGCTACGGGGGCAGGCGCCGATCGAGCTCTACCCTATCATCCCGCCATGCCAGAGACCGCCGCGCGCATCGTGCTGTATGAGCGTGATGGCTGCCACCTCTGCGACGAGGCGCGCGAGCTGCTCGATGCGACGATTGGTCCAGACGGATACCGGCGCGTCGACATCGATGCGGACGACGATCTCGTCCTCCGCTACGGATACCGCGTGCCGGTGATCAGCGTGAACGGTGAAGACCGCCTGAAGGCGCCGATCAGCCGCCCCGACCTGGTGTCGCTCCTGCGCGCGGTGGACGCATCCGAGGCATAGGCGCGCTCCAGGTCGGGCGGTCCAGCAGCGGCACCACGAACCGCAGGCCCGGCCCCGTCTCGCCCATCACCCCTGGCGTGGGCGATACCCCTTCTCGGTCGCCTCGAGTCGGATCGGCAGCTCGCCGGGATCGTGCGTGAAGTAGCACCACCAATCCTCCGATGCGGCCCGGGCCAGCAGACGGCCGCGGATCTCCACGGCCTCGACCGGATAGTCGTCGTACGCGCTCGTCCAGCGAACCGGAAGCTGCCAGCGGGTGGGGATCAGGTCGCCGAAGAAGATCGCGCGTTCGTGCGGATCGTCCTGGCGCCCGCCGCCGTTGCGCGCGCCGATCATCACCGCCTGCGAGCCGCGCGTATGGCCGCCCGTCGGCGTGACCGATACGCCCTCCACCAGCTCGACCTCGCCGTTCACCTCGGCAAGCTGCCCCGCCGATCGCACCAGGTCGAGTTGCTCGACCTCCATCACGCCGCGCAGCCGCAGCTCGTCCCCGTGCGCGGCCTCCGCCTCTTCGCGCTGGACGACGTACCGCGCTCGCGGGAAGGTCGGGCGCCCATCGGCATCGATCATGCCCCCGGCGTGGTCGTAGTGCAGGTGGCTGACCACCACGAAGTCGACGCTGGCGGGGTCTTCGCCCACCGCCCGCAGCGCCTCCGCCGGGTCGCCGCCTTCGACACCTTTGATGTCGCGGTCCTTGTCCGACAGGCGCGTCCCGGTTCCGGTCTCGACCAGCACTCGCTTGCCGGCGGCGTCGATCAAGAGCAGATTGAGCCGGCAGCGGAGCCGCCCTCGGTCGTCCGTTTCCGCGAAGCGCGACCAGAGCGGTCGGGGCACCACTCCGAAGAAGCCGCCGGCATCGGGCCGGAACCATCCGGCGCGGAGTACGCGGACCATGACGTTGCCGGAGAACCGGCGTGCGGGAGAGAGCGCGTGGAGGGGTTCGGGCACGACGGCCTCCGCCGAACTGTGATCTAGCGCAGCACGCGGCCCCGCTCGAAGTCGCGATGGTACAGGCTGGCGGTCGGGTCGCGCTGTCCGCGGTACTTGCTCCCGATCCGCTCGTCGCCGTACCCGATCTCGACCGGCGAGCTCATGCGCTGGAAGCTGATCTGCCCGATCTTCATGCCGTGATACAGGGTGATCGGCAGGTTGGCGACGTTGCTGAGCTCCAGCGTCAGGTTTCCGTCCCAGCCGGGATCCACGTAGCCAGCGGTTGAATGAATCAGCAGCCCGAGCCGTCCGAGCGAGGACTTTCCCTCGAGCCGTGCCACGAGGTCGTTCGGGAGGCTCACCCGCTCGAGGGTCGACCCGAGCACGAACTCCCCCGGATGAAGGATGAACGGCTCGTCACCGATCTCGACCAGCTCGGTCAGATCGGGCTGGTCGATCCGCACGTCGATGTACGGATAGCGCGTGTTGCGGAAGACGCGAAAGCGCCGGTCGATGTGCAGGTCGACGCTCGAGGGCTGCACCGACTCCGGCGTGTAGGGGTCGATCACGATCCGCCCGGCCGCGATCTCGGCCCGGATATCGCGGTCGGACAGGATCACTCCTCGCTGCCCTGCCGCTGGGTGATCAGGCGGTCCACCTCGCGCTTCAGGGTCGAGATGTCCTCGTAGCTGTGATAGACCGATGCGAACCGGATATAGGCCAGCTGGTCCATGTCGCGAAGCGCCTCGGTCGCCAGCCTGCCGATCTCCTTGGACGCCACCTCGGCGTCGCCGCGGGTGCGCAGCCGGGCCTCGATCTCATCGACTGCCTGGTCGACACGGTCCAGCGTCACGGGCCGCTTCTCGAGCGCCTTGAGCAGCCCGGAGCGCAGCTTCGAGCGGTCGAAATCCTCCCGGCGCCCGTCACGCTTGACGACGCTCAGACGCGCGCCCTCGGGCCGTTCGTAGGTCGTGAACCGATACGCGCATGCCTCGCACTCGCGCCGTCGCCGGATGGTGCTGCCACTCTCGAGGTCGCGCGAGTCGATGACCCTGGTTCCGAGCGCATTGCATCGTGGACAGTGCAACGAGGCTGCTCCTTCCCGTCTGGTCGACCCGTACCGGACCATACCAGCAGTGGTACCGCGAAGCAAGATACCACAACATATGGGCTTCGAAGGCGCTTGACCCGTGCGCCGTCGTTAGTCGCGGTGGAGTCGCGCGGCGAGCGATGCGTCTGCCGGCTTGCCCGGAGCCCATGACAGGAGGGCCTCGGCGAGTTCGCTCATCCGCATCGCTGCGTTGACCAGGTTTGCATGCCCGCGCTTCCAGTAGGTGATCGCCTCCTCGTCGTCGGGCGGTCGATGCGGCTGGCGCGACAGGCCGCAGCCACGCTCCGCGGTGACGATGCCGCGCAGCGCACGTTCCAGGTTCGCCTCGTACTCGGCGTGGAGGCCGTGCAGCTCCTGCGGAGCCAGCATGTCTCGCATCTGCTCCGCCTCCGCATCGAGCGCCTGCTCGGCGGTCACCAGCCGTTCGGCCGCCAGGTCGACATCGATGTCCCGCCGGCGTAGGCCATCGATCGCTTCGGCCAGGCCGCTCAGTACCGCCTGGATACGCGCGTGGTGCTCCGACAGCTGGGATCGGTAGGCGCCCAACTCCCCGCCGTAGCCATGCGGCCGTCGCGAGGCGCGGAACCAGGCGCCGGGAACCACGCCGACGGCCAGCGCGATGAGCATCACGGCCATCACCGGCATCGGCGCTCAGCCCTTCCGACGGCGCAGCTCATCGGTGAGCCTGGGAACGATGGCGAACAGGTCACCGACCACGAACAGGTCGGCAAACTCGCCGATCGGAGCATCGGGGTCCTTGTT
Organism: Chloroflexota bacterium; assembly: GCA_030946825.1. Taxonomy (GTDB): domain Bacteria; phylum Chloroflexota; class Limnocylindria; order QHBO01; family QHBO01; genus QHBO01. Next base: position 10,269 of record JALYXZ010000226.1, read on the forward strand.
GATGGCGATCACGTGTTCCGCGGTCTGCATCCCGACCCGATGCTGGATGGCACCCGAGATCCCGACGCCGATGTACAGGTTCGGCTTCACGACCTTGCCGGTCTGGCCGATCTGGAGCTGGTACGCGACCCAGCCGGCGTCGGCGGCGGCCCGGCTCGCGCCGACCGCACCCCCGAGCACCGCGGCCAGCTGGCGGAGGGCCTCGAAGCCCTCCTCGCCGCCGACACCGCGCCCTCCGGCCACGATCACCGATGCCTCCTCGAGGTTGACGCTCGCCTGCTCGGCGGCCACCGACTCCACGATGCTGACCTCACCGAGGCGGCCGCCGGCCGCCGATGGCGCGGCGCTGACCTCGGCCTCGCCGCTGCCGACCTCCTCCGGCGTGAACGTGTTGGCCGGGATGAGCACCACCGCGGGGGTCGGAGCGCCGGGAACCGGCTCGGAGACCGTGATGAACGCACCCTGCAGGGTGGCCTGCTCGGATCGCACCACGCCATCGACGATGCGCACGCCCCGGGCCGGTCCGAACGCCGGCAGGTCGAGCGCACCGACAAGCGCCGCGGCAATGTCGCGCCCGTTCGGGGTCGCCGGCACCAGCAG
>JALYXZ010000001.1 GCA_030946825.1 Chloroflexota bacterium
GCCTTCAGCACGTCGACGGTGGCGGCGCTCGAGCCGCCGGTGGCCAGCATCGGGTCGAGGATCAGGCACAGCTGAACGGTCGCCGCATCGGGCAGCTTGTTGTAGTACTCCACCGGCTTGAGCGTCCGCTCGTCGCGGTACAGACCGATGTGCCAGACCTCGGCGGTGGGCATCAGCTCGAGCATCGCCTCGACCATCCCGAGTCCGGCCCGCAGCACCGGGATCAGGCCGACCCGCAGATCCAGCCGGACGCCGGTCATCGGCTCCAGCGGAGTCTCGACCTGCTTGTCGGTGGTCGCCATGTCGGCCATCGCTTCGTAGCCGAGCAGCCAGGAGAGTTCGCGAACCAGCTCGCGAAACTGCTTCGGCTGCGTCTGGGTGTCGCGAAGGAGGGTCAGCTTGTGCACGACGAGCGGGTGGCTCGATACGTGCACATTCGCCGGCCAGCGTGGCTCAGGCATCGCCCGCCATTCTAGGGTGACGCACCGATGGTCATCGGTCGGTCACTTCTTTTTCGGCTGCGCGTGCTGGTAGGCTAGTCCGTGCCCGTCATCGCGCACGCGCCGGCCCTGGCCCGTTCGCCGCACAGGAGGAAGCACGGCATGGTCTTCGGAAAGCGTGACCAGAAGCCCGACGCGCTCTCGCGTGAGGACGTGGTCGGGAACCTGTACCCGGACAGTCTTACGAGTGAGGTCGATGTGACCCCTGCACCAAGCGAGTTCCGCAGACCCGGCGAGGCCGGAAACGAGAGCGTCATCGATCCGCACGCCCGCTTCAACGGCAAGTACGTGAGCGACCGCGACCTGCGCATCGAGGGCGAGGCCCAGGGCGAGATCGAGTGCCAGGGCACGCTGATCATCAGCCCGCAGGCACGCGTGCGCAGCGCCATCAAGGCCCACAACGTGATCATCAACGGCGACTACGAGGGCGACGTCGACTGCGGAGGGCGATTCGAGATCGGCTCGACCGGCCGGGTCAAGGGCGCGATCAAGACCCAGGTGCTGGTCGTCAAAGAGGGCGCCCACTGGGAGGGATCGGTGAGCATGAGCCGCGAGGCGGCGCCCCGGCCCCAGCAGAACCAGCCGGTTCAGCCCAACCAGCAGGGACAGCAGAGCAAGGGCAACGCCCAGCCGGCCCAGCCCGGTGCGGCATCCGCCGGGGGGCAGTCGAGCATCTTCAGCAAGCAGGACGCCGGCGCGGGCGCCGAGCGACAGCCGGCAACCCCGACCGCCGGCCAGTAGGCTGACCGGTACGCCGTGCATAACGGGCGCATAACGGGCGCGTAACGGGACGGTACGCACACAGCGACGGGCCGGCAGCGTGCGACGCACGGATGCGCCGCCGGTTCTCGTCGAGGTCACCCGAGGCAGCCAGGTCGAGTCGCGGCACCGCGGCTCGATCGCCGTCGTTGCCCCCAATGGCGAGCTGCGTGCTGCGGTTGGCGATCCCGACCAGCTGATCTACCTGCGCTCCGCCGCCAAGCCCTTCCAGCTCGCGCCGTTCGTCACCTCCGGACGGTTCGACGAGTATGGCTTCGGGACCGATGCGCTGGCGATCATGGCCGCCTCGCACTCCGGCGAGGACCGACACGTGCGCCTCGTCCAGGCGCTCCTGCGCAGCGCCGGTCTCACCCAATCCGCGCTCAAGTGCGGCACCCACGTGCCGTATGACGCCGAGACGGCCGAGCGTCTCATCCGGGACGGGGAGGCGCCCTCCGCGGCCCGCCACAACTGCAGCGGCAAGCACGCCGGGATGGTGCTCTTCGCCAGGGCCTCGGGTTGGCCGATGGAGACGTATTACGAGCCCAGCCACCCGATCCAGCAGGCGGCCCTGGACGTGGTTGCGGCGCTCACCGATGTGCCGGCCGCGCAGGTCATCACCGCCACCGATGGCTGCGGGGTCGTGACCTTTGGCCTTCCCCTGCGCGGGCTGGCGCTTGCCTACGCCCGGCTGGCCGATCCGGCCTCTGTCGCCGATCCCCCGATCCGGCGTGCGCTGGCTCGCATCGGGGCGGCGATGATGGAGCATCCGGTCCTGGTCGGCGGGGAACGACGGCGCCTCGACACTTCGCTCATGCGCGAACGCCCGGGCGTGCTGATCGCCAAGGGAGGGGCGGAGGGGGTGCAGGCGATCGGCCTGCTGGAGGGGGCCCGGGACGAGCGGGCAGCGTTGGCACCGCCCGATGCGGGATCAGCCGGTGACGGAGAGCGCGGACGGCAGCGCACCGGGGGCCGTCGGCGCGCAGAACCGTCGCCACCGCTGGGCTTGGCCCTCAAGATCGAGGACGGCACCGGTGCGTCGCGCGCGGGCGGGGCGGCCACCTGTGCGGCGCTCGAGCAGCTTGGCGTTCTCGACGCCGCGTCGATGTCGCGGCTCGCCGCGTTTGCCTCACCGCCGATACGGGATCCGCGAGGAGAGCCGTCCGGCGAGGTCCGCACCGTCTTCCGGCTCGCGCCTTAGCGCGCCGGGTTATCAGTGTGCGGCTTAGTCCCAAGGTCCCGCCAGCTGTCCTCGGTCACCTCGACGTCGAAATGCTCGGCGGCCTTCTTGATGTTTGCGAACGCCCGGGCACGATCTTCGTCCGCAACCCCCTCGACCTGGTCGAAACGGGCCAGCGCGTTGCGGACATGCGACGCATCGGTGAGCGGCTCCTTGCGCTGCTTCGGGAAGGCAAACGCGGTGTCCGGCAGGTCATCTCGGTCCTTCTCGCTCAGCTCACCGTGAGCGTCGGACGGCTTCCAGGTGGTGCGTGGCATCGGTGCAGCTTCCTCAAGCGGTGATCCCATGAACGGCCGTTGCACGAGGCACGCCAGTCCCGGGCTGGCCGCGAGCCTGCGAGCCGGCGATCTAGCGAGGCGCGTCGATCCAGCGACCCAGCCATCCAGCCACCCGCCCACCCGGCGTGGGAGCGGGGCGTGCCGGCGGAGCATCGGTCGCGTAGGCTAGGCGCATGCCGCCCGAGATCCAGGACATCCGCGTCCGGATGGCGCCCAGCCCCACCGGCCCGCTGCACGTCGGTACCGCGCGCACCAGCCTCTACAACCACCTGCTGGCGCGGCACACCGGTGGCACCTACGTGCTGCGCATCGAGGATACCGACCGCGCACGCAGCACCGTCGAGCACGAACGGGACATCATCGACAACCTGCACTGGCTGGGGATCACCTGGGACGAGGGTCCGCAGGTCGCCGGCGGCGATGATATCGGTCCATTTGGGCCGTACCGGCAGAGCCAGCGCGCCGAGCTGTACGCCGCCGAGGTGCAGCGACTCCTTGACGCCCGGAGCGCGTATCGGTGCTACTGCACCCCCGAGCAGCTGGAGGCGGTTCACCTTGAGCAGGAGCACCGGCACGAGCCGCCGCGTTACAACGGCCGCTGTCGGGACCTGACCGATGTCGCCCGTGCCGAGCTGGAGGCCGCGGGACGGCGCGCCGCAATACGCTTCCGGGTCCCCGCCGAGGTGGTCCGCTTCTCCGACCTCGTCAGGGGCGAGGTGGAGTTCGACAATGCGCTGCTGGGCGACTTCGTGATCGTCCGCGCCGACGGCGTGCCGCTCTACAACTTCGTGGTGGTGGTCGACGACGCCGCGATGCAGATCAGCCATGTGATCCGCGGCGAGGACCATCTCTCGAACACGCCCAAGCAGATCGCGCTCCTCCGGGCGCTCGGCTACCGCGAACCGGTCTTCGGCCACATCCCGCTGATCCTCAACCCCGATCGGTCAAAGATGAGCAAGAGGAAAAGCCAGACGTCGATCACGGCCTACCGCGAGCAGGGCTACCTCCCGGAGGCGATGGTCAACTTCCTCGCCTTTCTGGGCTGGTCGCCGGGCACCGAAGAGGAGATCTTCACCCTTCCCGAGCTCGCCGACCGGTTCGAGATCGAGCACGTGCACAAGGCCGGCGCCGTGTTCGACCTGGCTCGGCTCGATCACCTCAACGGGGTCTACATCCGCTCGCTGACCGATGAGCAGCTTGCGCTGCGGTTGCGCCCCTTCCTGCCCGACGCGCTGGAGGACCGGAGCGTGCTGGCCGTCGCGCCGCTCGTCAAGGAGCGTCTCGTGCGCTTGGGCGACGTGACCGGGCTGGTCGGGTTCCTGTTCGAGCCGGATGCCACGGTGGCGACCTGGTACGAGGCCGAAGAGCTGCACCCCAAGGGGCGCGGCGCCCAGGACGCCGAACAGGCGCTCAACCGCCTGCAGGCCGCGATCGAGCCGCTGCCGGACACCGACTGGGCCGCCGACCTGCTGGAGACGCGAGCCCGCGAGGTGGCTGCCGAGATGGCCTGGAAGCCGGGCGACCTCTTCAAGCCGCTGCGGGTGGCGATCACCGGCCGCACCGTATCGCCGCCGCTGTTCGGCTCGATGGAGCTGCTGGGCCGGGACCGATGCATGGCCCGCATCGACGAGGCGCTGCGCAAGCTCGAGGCCGAGCCGGTCGGCGCCTCGCCGGCCACTGACCGATGAGCGAGCGCGAGCCGCGTCTCGCCGACATCGCGGCGGGCGAGCTGATCGTCCCGATCCGCTCCTCTTCCGGGGAAGCGCCCGATCCGGCGCGTGTCCCGGTCGACGGTATGCGCCACGGCTCCGACGAGCGGGGTCGCTTCCTGGCCGCATTCAGCACGGAAGAGGCGTTCGACGAGCTGGGTCCGGCCGGCAGTGATCGGATTCGGCTTTCCGCCCGCGACCTCTTCGAGCGCGCGGACCGAGCCGGCCAGCGGGTGATGATCGACCCGGGCGGCGATCGCCAGCTCGAGGTCTCGACAGCGCTGCTGCCCTTCCTGGCGGCCGGCATCGATCCCAACAGCCCAGAGGCGTTGCGTGCACGCACCGCGGCGGGCGCCGGGCTGGCCAACCTGGCGCCGCCGGAGGAGGTTCCCCAGGCGTTTGGGGACGCGGCGCGGGCCGCCCTCGAGCAGTTGCCGCAGGTGGTGCGGGCGTGGCTGCTGCGCGCCGGTGATGCGTGGACGATGGGCGTGGAGCTTGCCCCGGGCGCGGACCTGGCCGCCTTTGACGAGGTGCGCAATCGGTTGCACGCGGTTGCCGCCGAGCAGCTCGGCTCGCGACGTCAGCTGGCCGTCACAGACCTGCGGGCTCCAACGCTGCGGGACGTTTACGACAGCATGGCGGCCCCGTTCCACGTCCGCCCCGAGCCGACGAAGGGTCTCCTCTCGCGGCTGTTCGGGGGAGGCCGGGCCTAAGCCGCCGCCGACTCGCGGAAGGTCTCGAGGATCACCGCCACCAGCGTGCGCGGATCCGGATCGTGGTACACGGCACGGATGACGCCCTCGCGGTCGACCGCGACCAGCACCGGTGGCGCGACGTTGTGGTTCGCCCCCTCGGCGAGGGTCGGGATTCCGAGCAGCACGACCGCCGTTCGACGTTCGTCGCTCATCAACAGGAAGGGCAGCGAACGCTCCTGGACGTAGGCCCGCTGCTGCGTCTCGCTGTCGCAGGTGATGCCGACCGCAGCGATGCCGCGCTCCGCGAGACGGCCTGCGCCCTTGGCCAGGGCTGTTGCCAGGGCGTCGCCGCTGACGCGCTGCGCGCCGCTCGCCGTCGGCCCGGCAAAGAAGAGTAGCGCGACCGGCTGCTTGGTCACGAAGCTGCGCAGGTTGAGAAGGAAGCCATCGGTCGCGCGCAGGCCGACCGATGGGATCTGGTCACCGACATCAAGCCTGACCGACGCGTCCGGGGCGCTCACGCGCCGATTCTAGCCGCGCCAGCGCGCCGGGGCACGCGATGTGACGGTACCGTAGCGCGCATGCCACCGCGACCCCAGGCCGGCCCGCCGGTCGTCGTCGACAAGTTCGGCGGCTCGGTGCTGCGGCGCCCGCAGGACATCGCGGAGGCGGTGGAGGTGGTGGCGATCCAGCGGCAGGCCGGCCTTCGGCCGGTTGTGGTCGTATCGGCGTTCGAGGGAGTCACCGATGCGATCCTGTCGGCCGCCGCGGTGCTGCTTCCCGATGGCGGCGCCGCGCTGCGGGGGGAGCGGCACGCAGCGGAGTCGTCGCTGGCGCGCGAGACCGACCGTGCGCTGGCCACCGGGGAGGCGCTATCGGCGGCGCTGTTTGCCCTTGGTCTCCAGGCGCGCGGCATTCCGGCGCGATCCTTCAGCGGCGCAGAGGCCGGTATCCGGACCGCCGCCGCCCACCTGGGCGCAGAGGTCCGCCGCGTTTATGCCCGCAGCCTGCGACGGGCCGTCGAGGAGGGCCGGGTGCCGGTCGTGGCCGGGTTCCAGGGAATCGGATCGCATGGCGAGCTGACCACGCTCGGCCGTGGCGGAACGGATCTCTCGGCCGTGGTCCTGGCCGTCGCGCTCCGAGCGGACCGCTGCGAGCTCTTCAAGGACGTGGGCGGCGTGATGGAGGCGGATCCCCAGCTGGTGCCGGCGGCACGCTTCCTACCGGTGGTCGACGCGCTGCAGCTGGAGCTGCTGGCCGAACTGGGCGCCGAGGTGGTCCACCCGGTTGCGGTCCGCCGGGCGCGGCGCGGCCGGCTGAAGCTGGTGGTCCGAGCCCTGGACGGCGGCGCGCCGCAGACCACGATCCGCGCTGGCCGCGCGCCGGTCG
>JALYXZ010000127.1 GCA_030946825.1 Chloroflexota bacterium
CCATGACGGCGCCGCCATCGGCACTGTCGATACGGGCGACTTCAACCCGGACGCGGCCAAGGCCATCGCCTGGACGGCCGGAGTCCTCGATGGCAACGCGCGCACCTACCTCGCCGCCCTGCCCGAGGTGCGCCGCGAGCAGGCCGTGACCGCGGTCCACGGATCGCCGCGCGACCCGATCTGGGAGTACATCACCTCCACCTCGGTGGCGAGCGCCAACCTCGCGGCATTCGACACCGCTGTCTGCCTGTTCGGGCACACCCACGTTCCGATCGTCTTCCAGGCGACCGACGGCCAGGTGACCGCGGCGATGGCCCGCCCCGGTGACAAGGTGGGACTCGCCGGACGGTCGCTCGTCAATCCGGGAAGCGTGGGCCAGCCGCGCGACGGCGACCCGACCGCCTCCTACCTGGTCCTCGATAGCGAGACGGCGACCGTCGAGTTCCGTCGCGTGCGCTACGACATCGAGCGGACTCAGCGCGCCATGCGGACGGCCGGGCTTCCGACGCGCCTGGCTGAGCGCCTGGCGTACGGCCGCTGAACCGTGGACCACGCATGATCTTCCGGCGAGCCGAGAAGCGTTCCCCGCTCCTCACCTTCGAGCGAATCCTGATCCCGATGAACGGCAGCGAGGCGGACGATCCCTCCCTTCGGCTGGCGGCCGTGCTGATCGCCAGCCAGCACGCGCCGCGGGCGGTCGCCATCCACCTGCTGCACGTCATAGAGGTCCCGTTCGACCGCCAGCTCGACGACGAGGAGCCGCGGGCGATCGCCTTTGCCGATGAGATCCTCGGGCGCGCCGAGGACTTCCTGACCGGGCTAGAGATCCCAGCCGAGACCGAGGTGGTCCAGGCGCGTGCCGCCGGACCCGCGATCGTGGACGACGCCGTCGAGCAGCGCGCCGACGTGATCATCATGGGACTACGCTATAAGAAGCGCTTCGGCGGCAGCTGGGACGCGGGTCGAACCGTTCCGTACGTGATGCGGAACTCAACCGCACCGGTCTGGTGCCTACGTGTCGCGACGGAGGATCTGGCTCAGACGCCATGAGGGTTGTGATCATCGGCTGCGGACGCGTCGGCGCCCAGGCAGCCGCCGAACTCGACGGGCACGGCGAACACGTGACCGTCATCGACACGGATCCACGCGCCTTCAACCGGCTGCCGGCCGCGTTCGGCGGCGTGACCGTTCGCGGCAGCGGGACCGATGAGGATGTGCTGCGGAGCGCGGGCGCTGAGCTCGCAGACGTGCTGATGGCGCTGACTCAGGGCGACAACCGCAACGCGCTGGCTGCGCAGCTGGGCAAGCACAGCTTTGGTCTGCCGCGCGTGATCGCCAAGATCAACGACCCGCTGCGCGCCGAAGCCTACCGGTCGCTGGGCCTGGAGACGATGTGCCGCACCACGATTCTCTCGCGGGCGCTGGTGACCGCGGCCCTGGAGGGCGCGGAGGCGACCGAGGGAGAGGTCTCGTCGCCCACCGCCGAGCCGCTTCGCGGCGCGCCGCCCCCCGGCTCGCGCGCGCACGACCAGGCTGCGGCGTCCAGCACCAGCTCCCCGGCCACTGCGGCCGCCGAGGAGGAGCAGGGCTGATGTACGTCGTCATCGTCGGCGGCGGAAACGTCGGCTACTACCTCACCAAGGAGTTGCTCGCCGCCGGCCACGAGGTGGTGGTCATCGAGAAGGATCCCTCCCGCGCGCGGCTGATCGCCGACGAGCTGGGCAGCATCGTGGTCACCAACGACGGCTGCGAGGGACGCTACCAGGCAGAGGCGGGGATGGGCCGCGCCGATGTCGTTGCCGCCGTCACCGGTGACGACGAGGACAACCTTGTCGCCTGCCAGGTGGCGAAGATGCGCTTCAACGTTCCCCGTTCCATTGCGCGCGTGAACAACCCGAAGAATGAGCGCCTCTTCCGCAAGCTCTCGATCGACGAGACGGTGAGCCCAACGCGCGCAATCCTTGGCGTCATCGAGCACGAGATCCCGGTCCACGACCTGCTGCACCTGGCCGAGCTCGGCGGCGGCGAGGTGCAGATCGTGGAGGCGCAGCTCAGCGCGGGGGCGCCGGTAGTGGGCCGCGAGGTGCGCGAGCTGGAGCTGGCTGAGGGCGACACGATCGCGATGGTGGTCCGCGCGCATCGGGCGGTCGCGCCGCGGCCGGAGACGCGGTTGCAGATCGGCGACAAGCTGCTGCTGATCACCTCCGCCGACCGCGAGGCGGAGCTGCGCAACCTGCTCATCGGCGAGTGACGCCGCCGGCGCGGCACGCGCCGCGGATCACGCCCGGCGCGGCGCTCCGCTGGTCGCTGGTGGCGTGGGGCCTGGGGCATCTGCTCCTTGGTCGGCGCCGGCCGGCGGCAGCTCTGTTCGCAGCCGAGGTGATCGGAGTCCTGATCGTGGCGGCCGCGACGGTCGCCTTCTCCGATACGACCTGGTATCTGCTCTCGTTCGTCCTGGGATGTGCCTTCATCGGCGCCTGGGTTGCGGAGGCGACCTGGGCGTACCGGACCGCGCAGCGGATGCACGGCGCCGTCGCCCCCGCCGCGCCCCGGTCGCCGGCGGCGGCCATCACCTGGCTGGCGCTCCCCCTCCTGGCATGGGGCACCGGATTCTGGCTCTTCGCCGGACAGGGCTCGTCGGCCGCGGCGGTGCTGGATCGCTTTCTCACGCGTTGGCCCTCGGCGGGCGCTTCGGCCGGCTGGGGCACGGATCTCTCGACCCAGCCCGATCAGCTGCGGGTCACCGCCCTGTCGGCCATCGACCGGCTGCGCGTCCTGTGCGACGCGAAGCAGCTCAGCTCCGACTGCGGCGCGGGCGGTCCGAACCTGCTCCGCGCGGTGCGCATCCGGATCGCCGATGACCGGGACGAGACCGCAACCGCGGTCGCCGAGGCGGTCCGCTATGTGCGCCGCCCGTCGCTGTTCTTCGGCATGGTCGCCGGCACCGAGATCGTCCCGGTTGCGGACGAGACGGTGCTGACCCTGAGGCTCTCCGCCCAGCCCGCCGTGCTCGGGGCGCGACGCTGGACGATCGTCAGCGCCAGCGCCGGCTGACAAGATCCGGCGGTCCGGCTACAGGGCTCTTGACAGCGGCGTTGTCAGGGGTTATGTTCGCTGCACGTTCCTACTCACTCAGAGGAGGTGCTGTACCCAATGGCAAACATGAACCGTTTTGACCCGCTCGGCGAGATGGTCACCCTGCGCCAGGCAATGGATCGGCTGTTCGAGGACTCGTTCGTCAATCCGCTCACCTGGCGAACGGTGAACGGCACCCAGCTCACGCCGCCAGTCGACGTCCACCAGACCGAGGACGAGATCGTGGTCAGCGCCGCGCTCCCGGGTGCAAAGCCCGAGGAGGTGGAGATCACCGTCACCGGCCAGACGCTGCTCATTCGCGGCGAGATGAAGGCGGACGAGACCATCGACCGCGAGAAGTACGTGTACCGCGAGCGCCGCTACGGCAGCTTCGCCCGGCAGCTGGAGCTCCCGGTGCAAATCCAGGGCGAGAAGGCCGCGGCAAGCTTCAGCGATGGCGTCCTGACCGTCCGGATCCCCAAGGCCGAGGAGGTCAAGCCTCGGCAGATCCGGGTCAGCGCCGGCACCGGCGACAGCAACGTCCACAATGGATCGGAGTCCGCGTGAGCGTCGCGCTCCGCGGATCGTCCCGGAATCGCGTCTTCCCGCCGGCCGCTGCAATGCGGCCGGACGGGGAGCGGTCCGCGAGCTCCGCGCAACTCGCGGCGGGATGAGGTCTGGATTGGACCTCGAGCGGCCGCGTTACATCATCAGCATTGCGGCCGAGCTGGCCAGCGTTCATCCGCGCACGCTGCGGATCTACGAGGAGGAGGGTCTCCTCTGTCCGCACAGGCGCAACAATCTCCGCCTCTACTCGGAGGCGGACATCCGGCGGGTGCGTGTCATCCGCTTTCTCACCCGTCGCCAGGGGGTCAACCTGGCGGGCGTCAAGGTCATCCTTCAGCTCGAGGCGCTCGGCAAGATCCGCGTCTACGACCTGTTCGATGGGACTGATGTCGAACGATTCGTCGAAGGCGTCGAAGGTGACGGCGAGCCGCAGCTCGTGAGCGACCGCGACCGAAGGAGCAGGTAACCAGTGGAACCCCGAACCCCGAACCCCGATGTCACTCCGGACATCGATCCAATCCAGGTGCTGCCCCTGGTCGCGCTGCGGGATACCGTCATCTTCCCGGAGATGATCGTGCCGCTCCAGGTCGGCCGCGAGCGCAGCGTCAAGGCGCTCGACCGCGCCGTCCGCGCTTCGCAGCCGGTGGCGCTGGTCACCCAACGCAACTCCGAGACCGAGGAGGTCGGCTCCATCGACGAGCTCTACCCGATCGGTACGCTGGCCAAGATCGCCCAGGTGATCCGGCTGCAGGACGGGACCGTGCGCGCCATCGTTCAGGGCCAGCGCCGCATCCGCGTCCTCGACCTGGTGCAGACCGAGCCACACCTCGAGGCGCGGGTCGAAACTGCCGAGGACGAGGAGACCAAGACCCTCGAGGTCGAGGCGCTGATGGCCTCCGTCCAAGCGCAGATCGAGCAGTACGTCACGGCCGGCGCCTCCGTGCCGCCGGAGGTGGCCGTTGCGGCCCGCAACATCAGCGAGGGTGGCCTGCTCGCCGATATGGTGGCCTACAGCCCCGACATGAGCACCGAGCTGCGCCAGCAGCTGCTCGAGACGATGAACGTGCCCGAGCGGCTTCGGCTGGTGAGCCAATTCCTCGCCAAGCAGATCGAGGTTCTGGAGCTCAAGGGCCGCATCCAGTCCGAGGTCCGCTCGGAGATGGACAAGACCCAGCGCGAGTACATCCTCCGCGAGCAGATGAAGGCCATCCAGAAGGAGCTCGGCGAGGACGACCCGGCCATCGCCGAGGCGACCGAGCTGCGCGAGCGGGTCGAGAAGTCGGCCATGCCCGACGAGGTCAAGGAGAAGGCGCTCAAGGAGGTCGATCGCCTCAGCCGGATCCCGAGCGCCTCCCCGGAGCAGGGAGTGGTCCGCACCTACGTGGACACGCTCGTCAGCCTGCCGTGGGGGACCTATACCGATGACGCCCTCGATCTCGACGACGCGGAGCGGGTGCTCAACGAGGACCACTACGGCCTCGAGAAGCCCAAGGAGCGGATCGTCGAGTACATGGCCGTCCGCAAGCTGGCCGAGAAGATTCGCAGCCCGATCCTGCTCTTCGTCGGACCTCCCGGCGTGGGCAAGACCAGCCTCGGCAAGAGCATCGCGCGAGCGATGGGACGGAAGTTCGTCCGCATGAGCCTGGGCGGCATCCACGACGAGGCCGAGATCCGTGGTCATCGACGCACCTACATCGGTGCCCTGCCCGGTCGCGTGATCCAGAGCATCAAGACCGCCGGCAGCAGCAACCCGGTGTTCATGCTCGACGAGATCGACAAGGTCGGCATGGACTTCCGAGGCGATCCGAGCTCGGCGCTGCTCGAGGTGCTCGACCCGGAGCAGAACAACACCTTCCAGGACAACTACCTGGAGGTGCCGTTCGACCTGAGCAAGGTGCTGTTCATCGCCACCGCCAACATGCTCGACACCATCCCGGCGGCGCTCCGCGACCGGATGGAGGTCATCCAGCTGCCCGGTTACACGCAGCTCGAGAAGCTGCGCATCGCGCAGCGCTACCTGGTGCCCAAGCAGCTCGAGAACCACGGGCTCACCGCGGAGCAGCTCGACCTGCAGGAAGCGGCCCTGGTACGGATGATCCAGGCCTTCACCAAGGAGGCCGGCGTCCGCAACATGGAGCGCGAGATCGCCAACGTGGCGCGCAAGGTTGCGCGTCGCGTGGCGCGCGACGCCACGACCAAGGTCGTCGTGCAGCCGGATGAGCTGGAGGGATACCTCGGACCGGCGCGCTTCGAATACGGCGAGCTGGACGCGGAGGACCAGATCGGGATGGCAACCGGCCTGGTGGTCTCGGAAGCGGGCGGAGACATCGTCCAGATCGAGACGACCAAGATGGACGGCAAGGACGACTTCATCCTCACCGGCCAGCTCGGCGACGTCATGAAGGAGTCGGCGCGCGCCGCGCTGAGCTACGTGCGATCGCGGAGTCGCGAGCTGTCGATCGATCCCTCGGTGTTCGAGAAGCAGACGATCCACATCCATGTGCCGGCCGGGGCGACTCCCAAGGACGGGCCGTCGGCGGGGGTCACGATGGCCACCGCGGTGGCCAGCCTGCTGGGCGGGAAGCCGGTGCGCCGCGACCTGGCGATGACCGGCGAGATCACCCTGCGCGGCCGGGTGCTGCCGATCGGTGGGCTGAAGAGCAAGCTGCTCGCGGCGCACCTGGCCGGGGTCAAGACCGTGCTGATCCCGAGCCGCAACGAGAAGGACCTGGTGGACGTCCCCGATGACATCCGCCAGCAGCTTCGGATCGTCCCGGTCGAGACCATGGACCAGGTGCTGGCCGAGGCGCTGATCGCCGCGCCCCGGCCCGCCGGCCGGCTCAAGGCGGAGCGCGCCGCACGCCAGCAGAATGTCGTGCGCCGTCCCGCACGGCGTCAGCGTCCCGAGCGGAAGCCGCCGATCGCCGCCACCCCCGAGCCAAAGGTCGATCAGCCGCAGGCGGGCACCGCTTAGCCACGGAGCGAGGGGGTCGGGATGGATTACAAGGACTACTACCAGATCCTTGGCGTAGCCAAGACGGCGTCGCAGGCGGAGATCAAGAAGGCCTACCGCCGGCTGGCACGTGATCTCCATCCCGACCGCAATCCGGGCAACGCGGAGGCGGAGCGCCGGTTCAAGGATGCCAACGAGGCGCACGCGGTCCTCTCCGATCCCGAGAAACGGAAGCGCTACGACACGCTCGGCGCGAACTGGCAGGCGTACCAGCAGGCGAGCGACGCAGGACAGGCTGACTGGGCCTCGGCCTTCGGCGCCGGCGATGGCTCGTTCCCCTACCGACGGGTGAGCCCGGACGATCTCGGGGGATTCAGCGACTTCTTCCGCGCCTTCTTCAGTGAGGGAGCCGGCGCGGCGCGGTTCGGCCGCCAGTCCGCGGGACAGCAGCCTGAGTACGAGACCCTGTACGACTTCGGTGACCTTTCCGGCAGCCGTGTCCCCCGAGCTGCTCCGACGACGCAGGCCGAGGCGGAGATCTCGCTGGAGGAGGTCGCGCGCGGCGCGGAGCGGGTCGTGGACGTCGGCGGGCGTCGTCTGCAGGTCACGATCCCGGCTGGCGTGGCCGACGGTGCGCGCATCCGGCTTGCGGGAGGCGGGATCCGTGGCGATGCGGCCGCCGCCGGCGACCTGTACATCACCGTTCGAGTTCGGCCGGACACCAGGTTCGAGCGGCGCGGCGCGGATCTGATCACGGAGATTCCGGTGACGCTCGCGGAGGCGCTGCTCGGCGCGGAGGTGACGGTCCCCACGCCGCTTGGCTCCGTCCGCCTTCGGATCCGCCCACAGACCCAGCCCGGCCAGGAGATCCGCGTCCCGGGGCGAGGGCTCCCGAGTCGCGGTCGCTCCGCAGAGAAGGGGGACCTGCACGTG
>JALYXZ010000139.1 GCA_030946825.1 Chloroflexota bacterium
CGGGCGAGCATCCACGGAGCGACGGCTTCGGGCGCCCGACGCGCATCGGCTCCTGGGGAGGCGATCGGCCGCGGCGCGGCCGGCGTCAGTTCGGACGGGGTGCCGTCGGCCGCTGACCGCTGGCTGATCGGCGCGAGAGCACCGATACTCCACCCGCCCGATCGGAGGTGCTGGGGTGACGGAGAAGGGCTCCTTTCGGCTCGGCGTGAACTATTGGCCGGCCCGGACCGCGATGTACTGGTGGGCCGATGTCAGGCCCGCCGAGGTCGATCGCGACATGGCGCGGATCGCGGACATCGGGCTTCAGCAAGCTCGCATCTTCCTGCTCTGGGAGGCGTTCCAACCAGAGCCCGATCACGTCTCGGACGACGCGCTCCGTTCGCTCCAGACCGTCCTCCGCGCCGCCGAGCGGCATGCGGTAGGGCTGGTGCTGAGCCTCTTCTGCGGCCATATGAGCGGCGCAAACTGGATTCCCGGTTGGGCGATTGATCGATCCGTCCCCACGCCGATCCGGACCATCAGGGGAGGGAAGGTGGTGCCCGGCGGCGCGGGGGACATCTATTCCGATCCCGCACTCCTCGACGCGCAGCTGCTCCTGGCCCGGCGGCTGGCTGCCACGTTCGCCGGCCACGCGGCGCTTGCCGGCTGGGACCTTGGCAACGAGTTTTCGAATCTGCGGTTGCCCACTCGGCCGGAGGAGATCGCGCGCTGGAGCTCCCTGCTGACCGATGCACTGCGGCCCGCGGGGGTCGGCGTGGTTGGCGGGCTGCATTCCCAGGACCTCGAGCAAGACCGAGGGATTCGGCTCAGCTCGGTCGCCGCTCCCTGGAACGAAGTGGCGATGCACGGCTATCCCATCTACAGCGCGGCAGCCGCCGGTCCCGACGATCCCGAGTGGGTGCCCTTCCTGGCCGCGACCGCCGCGCGTTTCGCCGGGAAGCGGGTCGATGTGCAGGAGTTCGGACTGCCCGATCATGAGCTGGGCGAGGATCGCGTGGCGCGCTACGCGCAGGCTGTTCTTCAGCGGGTGTGGCGCTCGGGCGCGGTAGGCGCATCCTGGTGGTGCTTCACCGACTACGTCTCGGAGCTGCGGCGGCTGGCCCCGTTCGACCTTGCGCCCCACGAGTTGCACTTCGGACTGTTCCGGGCGGACGGGAGCGCCAAGCCGGTGGCCGACGTCTGGCGGCAGTTCGGCCGGCGCCCCACGGTCGTGGCCGCTCCAGCCGCCGGACCCCCTGAGGAGACGTGGTACGCAGGCCTGCCGAGGACCATGGATGACGCGTACCGCCGATGGCGCGGCGGCTCTTGACGCGGGGTACATGATCTACTTCTAAATCCATTTAGTGCCGGCCATGTATCACGACCAGCTGCGCACTCGGCCGCACCACGGAGCCAGGACGCTGGGTCGCCGCTCCGGCCGGCGACGGTCGACCATCGACGATGTTGCACGCCTGGCCGGCGTCTCGAAGGGCGCCGTCTCGATCGCGCTGAATGGACATCCGGGCGTGGCCGATGCGACCCGCGCGAGGATCAGCGAGGCAGCCCGCACTCTGAGCTGGCGGCCCAGCCTGCGTGCCCACGCGCTCCTGGCGTCCCGCTCGTTTGCCCTCGGGATGGTGATCTCCCGACCGCCCGAGCTGCTGGCCGCCGATCCGTTCTTCCCCGCGTTCATCGCGGGCGTCGAATCGGTCCTCGCCAGCCGCGGCCTCGCGCTGGTCTTGCAGGTCGTTGACGGGAGCCCGGACGCAGAGGCCGCGAGCTATCGCCGCCTGGCGCACGAAGGGCGCGTCGACGGCGTGTTCCTGACCGATCTGCGCATCGACGACCCCCGATTCGCATGGCTCACCGATCTGGATCTGCCGGGCGTGGCGATCGGTCGCCCGTCAGCCGGCGGCTCGCTCCCGTGGCTCGAGACCAATGATCGTGAAGGGATCCGGGCGGCCGTCCGACACCTCGTCGCGCTCGGGCATCGGCGCATCGCGCACGTGGGTGGTGCGCCGGGCTACGTGCATTCCGTGGCTCGGCGCGAGGTCTGGGCCGATGAGCTGCGGGCGCACGGCCTGCAGCCGAGCCTGTTCGCGGAGGGCGATTTCACCGGCGAGGGCGGCGCTGCCGCCACTCGCCGGCTGCTGGCGATGCGTCAGGCGCCGACCGCCATCGTCTACGCCAACGACCTGATGGCCATCGCCGGCATGTCGGTGGCCATCGACGCGGGTCGGACGCTTCCCGACGAGCTGTCGGTGGTCGGTTTTGACGACATCCCGCTTGCCGCTCATCTGCGTCCGGCGCTGACGACCGTGCGTCGGGACGCGACCGACTGGGGCCGCGCCGCGGCGCTCTGCCTGGTGGCGCTGGTGGAGGGAGAGCCGATGCCCGACGTCACGCTCACCCCGGTGATCTTCATCGAGCGCGCCTCGACGAGCGCGCCGCCAGGTGCCTGAATTGCGGTCGAATCGAGGAGAGGTGTTGCTCATGTTTCGCGCGTCGTTCCGGTTTGCCAGCATCGCCAGCGCATTGGTTCTGCTCCTCGCCGCCTGCACCGGTGGCGGTGGGAGTGGAGCGCCCGCCAGCGCGGCCAGCGCGAAGGGCCCGATCAAGATCTGGTACTCGAACAACAAGGAGGAGGTCGCCTGGGGCAAGGCCGTCGTCGCGGCCTGGAACAAGGATCACCCCAACGAGCAGGTCACCGGGGAGGAGATTCCCGCCGGCAAGAGCTCTGAGGAGGTCATCGGCGCGTCGATCACGGCAGGCAACACCCCGTGCCTGATCTTCAACACCGCGCCGGCGGCGGTGCCGCAGTTCAAGAAGCAGGGCGGCCTGGTGGCGCTCGACGACTTCCCCGACGCGGCGAGCTACATCAAGGCCCGCACCGGCGACCGTGCTGACCAGTACAAGTTCACCGACGGCAAGTTCTACCAGATGCCCTGGAAGACGAACCCGGTGATGATCTTCTACAACAAGACGGTCTTCGCCAAGGCGGGCATCGCCACCGACAACCCCCCGCTGAAGACCTACGATGAGTTC
>JALYXZ010000146.1 GCA_030946825.1 Chloroflexota bacterium
GTCGTGTTGGGCAGCACGGGCGTGGTTTCCGCGACGGTGGCGAGCCAGCTGCAGGCGTACGCCACCCGACCTTAGCCGGGGCCGCAGCGGCTCTGAGACGCTAGGCGAAGAACTCGGTGATGCGGGCCGTGTCGTCGGAGAACGCCCAGCGTGCCGTGATTTTGCCGTCCCGAATGTGGAAGATCTCGGCGGTCCGGTAGGTCAGCGACTTTCCGCCGCGGTTTCCGGTCGCCTCCACCAGCGCGATCACATGCTCGTCGTTGGCCACCACGTCGTGCATCTCGGCGGTGATCTGGTAATCCTCCGTGCTGCCGCCAAAGCGCTCCGCGAGCGCTGCCTTGCCGCGGATCGGCTCTGCGCGACCGATCTCGTGCCACTCGACATCGTCGGAGAGGGCGTCGGCGATGCCCTGGGTGTCGCCGCGGCTCATGGAATCAAGTGCCTGGCGGACCAGCGCTGCGTTCGGATGCTCGGCCATCGGTCAGCTCCTGTGTGTGGTGGGGGGGAGCCATTCTACCCGGAGCGCGGCGGAAGGGGAGCCTGGCGACGGGCGCTATATGACAAAGGTGTGGTATCTTGCCAATATGAACGAGAACGATTCCGAACGAGATACTGACGAGCTCCCGCGGATTGGCCCCGCGGGCGAGGCAATCGGTCTGTCGCCGCGCATGGTTCGCTACCTGGAGGTCCAGGGAGTGGTGGGGGCGGAGCGGGGACCGGGGCCGCGGGGGCATCGACACTACCCGCCTGGGGAGGTGGCGCTCGGCAAGGCTGCGGCTCAGGCGATGGAGGCTGGGTATCCAACCGCCACGCTCCGCGCGCTGCGTGACCTTGCTGCCCGCCGCGTGAAGGACGCACGCGGATCCGGAGATCCGCTTGCCTGGTTCGAGCTGCTGGCGCTTGCGCGGGAGGTCGAGAACGTCCGTCGAGCCGACGAGCCCCGACCTCGACCACCAGCTGTCGCGCATCCCGACGCCGCTCAAGGCCACGCCGCATCCGCCGCGCGCCGGCCGCATCCGCCGCACGCCGGCCGCGACCGCCATCTTGGCCGGCGATGATCGGCTCGACCACCCCACGACTCGGCATGACCGGCGAGAGCGCACGGTGATCCGCGACGATGCGATCCACGGCCGGGAGCGTCTCGCCCTACCGAGGTGGCTGGTTGGCATCGGGGTCGGTGCAACGCTGCTGGTGGCCCCGTGGGCTGCGGCGCCGCTCGGTGCGCTGAGCGCGCCGTTCGCGCTGTTGGTCGTGCTGCCGGCGCTGGCGCTCGCACTCGAGGCGCTGGGCTGGAGAGATCTCGCCGCGGCGAGGCTGTCCGCGGTCCGAACGCCGCTCCGTCGGCTGGTCGCGACCTACGTCATCTGGCTGGTGACGAGCGCCGTGCTCACCCTGGACGTGGCGGCGGTGGCTGCTGCGTCGGTCGGGATCGCTGTCGGACGCAGCGATCAGGAACGCCGATGGCAGCTGGGTGGCGCCATCCTGGGGGCGAACGTGGGATCGCTGCTGTTCCCGTTCAGCAACCTGACCAACCTGG
Source organism: Chloroflexota bacterium (assembly GCA_030946825.1). GTDB lineage: Bacteria > Chloroflexota > Limnocylindria > QHBO01 > QHBO01 > QHBO01. Next base: position 1,538 of record JALYXZ010000146.1, read on the forward strand.
TGATGGTCGCCTCGTCCGGCGTCAGCCTCGCGGCGTATGTGACGTTCGCAGCCGCACCGCAGCTCGCCGCGGCGGCGATCGTGGGGCTGCTGCTCGCCACTCGCGCCCGCGGCTCGCAGGTGGGGGAGCGACGCGGGGAGCCGGCGGCGAGCCAGGCTGCCGAGCCGACGGAATCGGTCCTTCCCCAGTCCTGGATCGGCCTCTCCGGCCGGCTCGCGGGGGCCATAGCGGTGCTGGGTGCCGGCGGAGCGATCTGGCTCGGGCTTGCCGGTGGCGACATGGCGGTGCCGTTCGCGGTCAGCGCGGCACTGGTCTGCGCGCACGCCGTCGCCTCGGGTCGGGTAAGCGTGCCAGCGGTGCTCCGAGCGATTCCGCTCAGCGGGCTGGCGATCGTGGCCGCGGCCGCGATCGCGGCCGGACCGATCCGGCAGCTTGCGTCGCTCCTGCCGCACGCTGGAACCGGCGCGGCCGGCCTGGTGCTGGCGCTCGCCATCGGCGGGATCCTGGCCGCCGCGGTCAACAACCTTCCCGCGGCGCTGTTCGGCGCGGCGTGGCTGGCCGGCGGTCCCATCGGACCGATGATCGCCTTCCTGATCGGTACGAACATCGTCGCGATGGCGACGCCGCACGGATCGGTCGCCACCATCCTGGCAAGAGGCGTGGGCGCGCGGCGCGGCGTGGACACCGGGGTCGGCAGGTACCTGGGATCTGCGTGGCGGTACGCCGCAGCGGGTGCGGTTGCCGCCACCCTCGCCCTGGCGGCGACGCTGGCGGTGGCGGGTCGCTAGATCCGGCTGGCTTCCGCGCATGCTGGTGCGCGTTCTCGATGGTTGAATCCGGCGTGGGGGCGAAGTCCACGGTTCCGGCATCAGTTCTGCTGTGATCCGCGATGCCGGAATCGGCCGGAGGTTCCCGTCCCCGTCAGTCGCCCA
>JALYXZ010000151.1 GCA_030946825.1 Chloroflexota bacterium
TCGACGAGCCGGTGACCGGGGTCGACCTCACCACCCAGGAGGACCTGATGGAGCTGCTGACCGCGGAGACGACCGCGGGGCGCACCGCGATTGCGACTACGCATGACCTGGCGGCCGCCGCGGAGCACTTCACCACGGTGGTGGCACTCAACCGGCACGTGATCGCCCAGGGCCCCTCGCAGCTCGTCCTCGACCCGGAGGTCCTTAGCCGCACGTACGGTGGCCACATGCTGGTGCTCCGCGACCGGGCCGTGATCCTCGACGACGCCCATCACCACGACACGGCGAGCGGTGGCGAGCACCATTTCCACGAGGGTCACCGACGGTGATTGGCCCGATCCTCGACCCGCTCGGCTACGACTTCTTCCTCCGTGCCCTGGTCGCATCGGCGGTCGTCGGCCTGGTATGCGCGGTGGTGGGCAGCTACATGGTCCTCCGCGGCCTGGCCTTCATGGGCGACGCGCTGAGTCACGCCGCCTTCCCCGGCGTGGTGGTCGCCTACATGCTCAAGGGCCCGTTCTACATCGGTGCGGCGGTCGCTTCGGTGGCCACCGCGCTGCTGATCGGCTGGGTCACACGGCGCGGGGGGCTGCGGGGCGACACGGCCATCGGTGTCCTGTTCGCCGGGATGTTCGCGCTGGGCGTCTTCCTGTTCAGCCTCATCCCGAACTACGTCGGCGATCTCTTTGGATTCCTGTTCGGCGAGGTGCTGGGGATCGGATTCGGAGACCTGCTGGCGCTGGCGGCGCTGGCGGTCGCCGTGCTTGCCGCGGTAGCGATCTTGTGGAAGGAGCTGCTGTACGCCACGTTCGATCCCCTCGGCGCCGCGGCCTCCGGCCTGCCGGTCGCGCGGCTCGATTACCTGTTCCTGGCGCTGATCGCGATCACCATCGTGGTCAGCCTGCAGGCGGTCGGGATCATCCTGGTGGTCGCCATGCTGGTCACGCCGGCTGCCACCGCGCAGCTGCTGACTCGGAGCTTCGGCCGGTTGCTGCTGGTGGCGGCCGGGATCGGGATCGTCGCACCGATGGTCGGCCTGTACGTCAGCTACTGGGCCAACGCGGCCAGCGGCGCGACCATCGTGCTGGTCGAGACGGCCCTGTTCCTCGTGGTCCTGGCGGTTCGGCAGTTCGGCGCTCGACGGCCGCGGGGGGTGTTCCGGCGCAGCCTTCCGGCCGAGCCCGATGCCTCGGACGCCGGCGGCGACGGTTTCGCCGAGTCGCGCGTTCCGCGACCGTCCCCACCGACATCCGGTTCCGGTTCCGTGGCACTGGCCGAGCCGATGCCAGCCGACCCGCAGGAGGAGTGACGCTTGTCCTGCGGGGCCTCGCTGCGGTGCGCTGCGGTGCGCTGCGGTGCGCGGCGCCAGCACCGGCACCCGCATGGCACGCACGCGCCGGGTGTGGCTGCTACGGCCCTCAGTGGACGCCGCCGCCGGCGTCGATCTTCAGCTCCTCCACGACCCGGCCATCGCGGATGCCGTGGAACGCCCGGCCCAGGTTGCTGATCGTGCACGCGTGGTTCGGCAGGATCCGGACCCGGTCGCCGACGGCCAGCGCCAGCTCGGGCGGGACCGCCAGCACGCCGTGCTCCTCGGAGAGCCGGGCCAGGCGCGCCGGCATGCCGACCACCTGGCCGAAGTGCTCGAGGCGCGCGGTGGCGTGGGCGCCGCGGTCCAGGCCGAGCGTCTTGGACCCGCAGTCGATCACCGCGCGGTCAGCGGTGGGCCTGCTGATGACCGTGGCAGCCACGCTAAGCGCGCAGTCCTCGGCCGTCGCGACTCCCAGCGAGACCTGGATCCCGTCGTTGAAGACGTAGTTCCCCGGACGCAGCTCTGTCAACCCGGCGAACCCGGGTTGTCGGGCGAGACGCGCCGAGATCGCGGCGGTTGGCGTCGACCCAACGCTCACCCTGCTGACCTCGACCCCGGCTTTCCGCAGCCGGCGAGCGGCATCGACCACCGACCTCGCCTCGTCGGCGGCCGCCGCCTGGAGCTCACCCTCATCCGCGGCGCTGTAGGCATGCCCGCCGTGGGTGAAGACGCCCACCAGCCGCAGGCCGGTTGCCTGCGCGATCCGGAGGGCCAGCGCGGGGGCGTCGACCGGCAGGACGCCACACCGATGCAACCCGGAATCGATCTCGATCACGACGTCCATCTCGACCCCGGCCGCGCTCGCGCCAGCCGACAGCGCCGCAACCCCAATCGGGTCGTCGACCGCCACGCAGAGGCGCGTGCGGCGTGCCAGGCCGAGCGCGCGCCGGATCTTGTCCGGGGTCACGAGCTCATAGGCGAGCAGCACGTCCGGGACGCCGGCATCGGCCAGCACCTCCGCCTCGTCCAGCTTGGCCACCGTCATGCCGATGGCGCCGGCATCCAGCTGCCGCCGCGCGATGGCCACCGACTTGTGCGCCTTGAAGTGCGGCCGCAGGGCGAGGCCAGCGTCTCGCGCCAGCCCGGCCATGCGGGCAATGTTGCGCTCCAATCGGTCGAGGTCGACCAGCAGCGCCGGGGTGTCGAGCGCCTCCCATCGGTCGGTCCAGTCGGGTGGCCTGGGCAGCCGGGCGGACTGGTTCATCGGCGGATGGTACGCGTCGGTAACCGGTCAGCCGGTCCACTGGCCCCGATTCGGGATCCGGCGCCGGTCCAGGACGGCGACCAGCTCGGCCCCGAGCAGCACGATGATGCTCACGATCAGCGACCAGGTCAGCAGCACCGCCACGCTGGCCAGCGCTCCGTAGGCAGTGCTGAAGCCACCGAAGGCCTGGAGATAGGTGGCGAAGACCAGGTGCGCGGCCCGGATGCCGAGGGTGGCCGCGGCCGCGCCGATGGCGGAGGAGCTGAGCCGGACCGAGGTCCGGGGGACGAGCTTGTAGGTCGCCACCAGGCCGGCAAACAGGAGCGTGACGGGCACCAGCTGGGAGCGCAGCAACCAATCGATCGATCGAGACCCCCCGAAGGCGCGGGCGATCGTGCCCGCTCCAGCCTCGAGGCCGACGCTCGCCACCAACAGGCCGGCGGCAGCGGCCATCAGCGTCGCGCGCAGCAGCTGCCGACGGGCAAAGCTGAGCTGGTCGACGCGGCGCCACATGACGTTGATCGCGCTGATCAGCGCCGCGAAGACACGGCTCGCGGAGAAGGCCAGGATCAGCAACGTCACGGCGGTATAGGCTGCGGATCCCGTCCCGCCGTGGATCACGGCGGTCAGCAGCTGGCGCTCCGCGGGCAGGAAGCGCGAGACCTGGTCGACCACGAACCCGGCGGCGGTCTGCTGCGACACGACCAAGCCGCCGGCCCAGGTGGCCGCCACCATCAGCGGCGGGATCGACAGGAAGAGGTAGAAGCCGACCGCAGCCGCCCATGACAGTCCCTGGTCCTCGCCGAAGCGGATGACGACTTTCCGACCGATGAGCATCACGAGCCGCACACGTCGTCGCACGGCGGTCGACGTGGGCAAGGGCTGTGCCTGCTCCGGAGCGTACGATCGACCGGTGACGGACAGCCATCCCTCGCTCGCGGCGCTGCGGCGCATCGTGGGTGATTCGCACCTTCTCACCGATCCGTCCCTGCGCGCCGGCTACGAGGTCGACTGGACGCGGCGCTTCGGCGGGACGGCATTCGCCGTTGCGCGCCCGGCCGACGTCGGGGAGCTGGCCGGGGTGGTCAGGGTCTGCGCCGAGGCGGGGATGGCCATCGTTCCGCAGGGCGGCAACACCGGGTTGGTCGGCGGCGGCGTGCCACGCAACGGTGAGCTGGTCGTCAGCCTGGTGCGCCTCCGCGACCTGGAACCGGTCGACGGTCTTGCCGGCGAAGTGCTGGCCGGAGCCGGCGTCACGCTCGCCGCGCTGCAGCTGCATGTTCGGGCCGCGGGCTGGGAGTTCGGGGTCGATCTCGGCGCGCGCGACTCGGCGACCATCGGCGGGATGGTGGCCACCAACGCCGGTGGGCTGCACGTCCTGCGCTACGGCGCGATGCGCGCGCAGGTCATCGGTCTCGAGGCGGTGCTCGCCGATGGGAGCGTGGTGCGGCGTCTCTCGGGACTGGCAAAGGACAACACCGGGTACGACCTTGCCGGGCTGATGACCGGTAGCGAGGGCACGCTGGGGATCGTGAGCCGCGCCCGCCTGCGTCTCGTCCCGCCGCTCCCCGGTCGCAGCGTGGCGCTGGTCGGCGTGCCGGACACCGCGGCGGCGGTCTCCCTGGTGGCGCGGCTGCGACGCGCGCCATGGTTGCTCGCCGCGGAGCTGTTCTTCCCCGATGGGCTCGAGCTGGTGACCCGCCATTCCGGCGCCCGGCCCCCGCTTGCCGGGCCACATGGCGCGTACCTGCTGGTCGAAGCGGCGGGCGAACGCGACCCGACCGATGAGATGGCCGCCGCGCTCCAGGAGGAGACATCGGTGGTGCTCGCCAGCGATCCCGCGGGCCGCCGCCGGCTCTGGGAGCTGCGCGAGCGACACACCGAGGCCGTCGGCGCCCAGGGGATCGTCCACAAGCTCGACGTCGGGGTGCCCGTCGCTCGGA
>JALYXZ010000152.1 GCA_030946825.1 Chloroflexota bacterium
GGTCCCGCGCAGCGTCCCGCCGAAGTGCTGCCGGGCGAGCTCGGCGAAGGTCTCGTAGGTGCCCTGCACGATCCCCTGCGTGCCGATGTAGATCCACGACCCGGCCGTCATCTGCCCGTACATCGTCAGCCCCGCGCGCTCCAGCTCGCGGAACTGCTCCCAGGTCGCCCAGTGCGGGACGAGGAGCCCGTTGGCGATCAGCACCCGCGGGGCGTCCGGCGTGGTCCGGAAGACGCCGACCGGCTTCCCGCTCTGGACGACCAGAGTCTCGTCGTCCTCCAGGCGCCGCAGCTCACGGACGATGGCCTCGAACGCCTCCCACGAGCGGGCCGCCCGCCCGGTGCCGCCATACACGATCAGGTGGTCGGGATCCTCCGCGACATCGGGGTCAAGGTTGTTCATCAGCATCCGCAGGGCGGCTTCCTGCTGCCAGCCCTTTGTCGAAAGCTGCGTGCCACGCGGGGCGCGCACGGTGCGCGAGGTGACGGCCATCGGCCCGATCATACGCTCGGGCTCTGGCCGCCGATGCGGCCCCGTCCGTGCCGGTGGCGCTCAGCGAAGCGGCAATCCGAACACGATGACGACCGCTTCGCGGCGGCTCGGCGCCGCGGCCCTTTGGCCGAATGCAAGCGTCGCGCCCTCCCCGGACAGCAGCGCCGAAATCTCCGACACGCTCGGATCGACACTCACTGGTCGGAGGCCACCGGATCCGTCGATCGATACGAAGCCTGGCCCCCCGGCGCCGCGGATCTGCTGATTGGCGACCGCCAGCCAGCCGGGCGCCGCGGGTGCGACCCGCCAGAGCTGCTGGCAGCACGTGCTGCGCGCGTATGGCTGCCAGGTGAGGCCGTCGCTGGAGGACCAGGCAAGGTCCAACTCGGCGCACACGTTTCCCGACGCACACGGGCCCATCCCGACCGCGATCAGACGCTCGCCGTCACTCTGCAGCGCCATCGCGGCGGCCCAGCCGGACGACTGCAGGTGCCGGGTCCACACCAACCCGTCTGTGCTCGTCCACGAGGAGGGAGTGCTGCCGACGGCCTGCAGCTGGCTGCCGACCGCCACGATCTGGCCTTGATGTACGGCCATGGCGGTCACGTTCGCACCGGTCAGACCACTGCCGGCCGACGAGATCGCCTGCCAGCCGCGTCCGTCGACCGACCGGAGGACCATGGGCTGCTGGCTCGAGTCCCCGGGCCAGGTGCCGGCAATCGCCAGGAAGCCCCCATTTGTGACCACGATGTCGACGACGACCCGGCCATCGAGGCGTGTCGCGGTCGTCACCCATCGCGCGCCATCACTCGAGTACCAGAATGCGGCTCCTGAGCATTCGCTCGGTCCGCAGGTGGCGACCGCCGCCACGTAGCCCAGGTCCGACCCGGCGGCGGCGGTTGCCTGTAACGTCTCGGTGGAGCCAGGCGTGGTGGCGCCGGACCACGTGCGGCCGTCCGCGCTGTGCCATGCCGCGGGCGCCCCGCCACGACGACCGAGCGCGACGAACCCACGCGGTCCCCTGGCCGCAGCGCTGACCATCCCCTCCCCTCCGGGCGTGAGCGAGATGATCGTCGCGCCGGCCGCGACCGGGGACGCGCTGGGCGTTGGGCTGCGGGAAGCGGTCGATGCCGTCGGGGACGGCGTGAGGAAGCCACTCGGCGAGGGGCTCGGCGTCAGCTGGCCCACCTTGCGCGGCCCGAACGTCCTCGCCCAGCTGGCGGCGGAGGCGGTGCTTGGCGTCGGCGATCCAGCCCGCGACCGTGCCGGCGGGGACCTCGAGCATGGTCGCGATCTCTGCCTGGGTGTAGCCGTCGAGCACGTTCAGCAGCAGCGCCGCGCGCTGGCTCGCCTCCAGGGCATCGAGCGCCTTCCACAGGTCGATGCGCTCAGGTGTCACCCACGCGGCAGACGCATCGCCACGCCGACGCGCCATCGCCGCCAGCCACCTGCGGCGGCGCCGCAGCGCATTGAACGCCAGGCGCAGGGCGATGGTGTGGAGCCAGGCGCGCGCATCGGTCCCGTCGAATCTCGCCCACGACCGATAGGCTCGCAGGTAGGTCTCCTGTGCCACGTCCTTCGCCTCCTCCCCGTCGCGCAGAACGAGCGTCAGCCGCTGCACGAGGCCCGGATAGTGCCGGTCGATCGCCTCACCAAAGGCAGATGGCTCCACGCCGCCCTCCCTCCTCTGCCCTGTTCAACACCGATGCCGCACGATTCCTTGGCTCGCCGGCCCGTTTTCGGCTCGGCGCCGCGGCAACCGCGGCTCAGTCTTCTCCGAACGGATTGGGCCGCCGCGGCTTCTGGGGAAGACGGAAGAGGTCGTCGCTTGGCTGGCGGGGAATCGGCAGCGGCCACTCGCCTTCGTCGTCGGCCGGGCGACGGAGGAGAGCACCCCATCCAGCCTCGTCGGTCGACTCGCCGGTCAGCTCGAGACGGTAGACCGGGAAGCGGTCGTCTCCGGCCGCCTGCTCGAAACCGGCGGCACGGTAGACCGAGGCCGGTCCGGGCGAGGACAGCCACGGATCGCCGCCACCCTCCGGATAGGCCTCGACGACGCTCACCCCGCGCCGGTCCAGGGCCGCGCAGACCGCCTCGAGCAGCTGGGAGCCCGCTCCCTCGTCGGCGTCGGTCAGCTGAAGACAGGTGATCACCCACGGAGGCGGCGAGGCGGGGAGCGTCGGGTAGCGGTCCCGGATGGCCTGCGCCCGCGGGTAGGCCGAGATCGGCCCAAACTGCGCCCACCCGACCGCGACCGAGCCGCCGGATGCGTCGCTGCCGAAGGCGAGCATGCCGTACGCGCCACCGAGCCGCTCGCCGGCGAGCAGGCGATCGAGCTTGCGCAGCTCGCGCGCTGATCGATCCGCCGCAGCGGCATCGGCAGGCAGCTCGCGCCGCCCGTCGACCCGATCCCAGTAGTCGCACGTCTGGCAACGGGCGGAGGGACGCCGAGGCGCGGGTATGTCGGCAAACGACGATCGGTCGACGAGCGCGAAGCGCAGCTCAGCCACCGGAAGCCGCCGCCAGCAGCGCCCCACTCTCGACCAGCGCTCGGACGGCCGCGATGTCGGGTGCCGGGGGCCGGTCGTCGCTCAGGTGGGGGACGACGGACCGGATCGCCGCATGCGCCGCCTCAAGGTGCGGGCCGGGATGCAGCGGCTCACGAAAGTCGAGCGCCTGCGCAGCGCACAACGCCTCGATCGCGACCACGCTCTGCGCCGCGTCGAGCGCGGCTCGCAGATGGAGGGCGCTGGTGGCCCCCATGCTCACGTGGTCCTCTTGGTTGGCGCTGGTCGGGATCGTGTCCGCGGACGCCGGATGGACGAGCACCTGGAGCTCGTTGACCAGCGCCGCGGCCGTGTACTGCGCGATCATCAGGCCGCTCTGCATCCCGGGCTGCTCCGACAGGAAGGCCGGGAGCCCGGACAGGTGGGCATCGACCAGCCGTGCGGCGCGGCGCTCGGAGATGGATGCCAGCTCGGTGATCGCGAGCTTCGTGTAGTCGAGCGCTAGGGCCACCGGCTCGCCGTGGAAATTGCCGCCGGAGATGACCGCGCCATCGGGAAAGACGAGTGGATTGTCGGTGGCCGCGTTGATCTCCACCACCAGCACGCGCTCGAGCTGGTCGAACGCATCCCGCACCGCCCCGTGGACCTGCGGCATGCAGCGCAGCGAGTAGGCGTCCTGCACGCGATGCGGGCTCGACCGATGGCTGTCGCCGATCTCGCTGCCCGTCAGCAGTTCGCGCAGGTGCCCGGCCGTCGCCAGCTGTCCGGGGTGCGGACGAGCGCCTACCAGGCGCTCGTCGAAGGCTGCGGTGGTGCCGAGCAGTGCCTCCAGGCTCATCGCGCCAACGACATCGGCGGTGGCCGCCAGCAGTTGCGCGTCGTGGACCACCAGGGCGCCGATGCCCGCCATCAGCTGCGTTCCGTTGAGCAGCGCGAGCCCCTCCTTGGCCTCGAGGACCAGCGGCTCCAGGCCCGCCGCCGCAAGGGCGTCGGCACCGGCCATCGATCTGCCATCCAGCTCGGCCTCGCCCTCTCCGATGAGCACCAGCGCGAGATGAGCCAGCGGCGCCAGGTCGCCACTCGCGCCCACGCTTCCACGCGATGGGATCACCGGGTGGATGCCGGCGTTGAGGAGGGCGCACAGCTGGTCGGCCACCGACGGGCGCACACCCGACAGCCCGACAGCCAGGGTGTTGGCCCGCAGCAGCAGCATGGCCCGCACCACGTCTGCGGGGAGTGGCGGCCCGACCCCGGCGGCGTGGCTGCGCACCAGGTTGCGCTGGAGCGCCAGGCTGCCATCCGGCTCGATGCGAACGTCGGCCAGGTCTCCGAAGCCGGTCGTCACGCCGTACACCGTCGCCCCGTCGGCCACCAGCCGCTCGATCGTCAGGCGCGAGGCCCGCATCCGCGTCCTTGCCTCCTCGGCGACGCCGACGGTCCGCCGTGTGCGGGCCACTTCGACGACCTGTGCGATCGTCAGGTCGCGACCGGTCAGCTGCAGGCGCGGTAGCTCGTTGGTCATGGGGCTCCCGAGGACGTGCTCCGTATACTACGAACGTGCGACGGATCCCGGACCCGACCAGCCGCCTGGTCATCAGCGACGAGGCCAAGGACCGTCTTGGAGGCGCCATCCCGTCCCCGGCCGCCGCCTTCCTCTTCACCCTGATCGCGCTCTCCAGCCTGTTCTGGCTGGTCACGCTGAAGCGGACGACCGGGTACACGGCCCCGGAGCGGTGGCTGATGGGGCGCCTCGTGCCCGGCGTGCACCAGTGGATCGCCACGCACCTGCCCCCCTTCGATGCCGTGATCCGTGGCGTTTCCGCGCTCGGCTCGGGCTGGTTCGTGGCCATCGCGTTCGCGCTCCTCGGCGTTCTGGCGCTCGCCAAGGGGAGACGTGACCTGGCGCTGCTGATGGCACTCGGGACGCTCGCCTTTCCGCTCGAGTGGGCGCTGAAATACTTCACCGCGGGGGTGCCGATCAGCGCCGTGCAGCTCGTGCGCGCCCTCTTCAACGTCAACGGTATCGGCCTCGACAATCTGGCCGACTTCCCCGCGGGCCATGCGCTGCGCGCGACCGTCTTCTACGGGCTTACCGCCTTCTGCGTCGCGCGGCTGGCGCTCGACCGGCGGCAGGGAATGCTCGCGTACCTGGTGGCCGCGATCCTGATCGGGGCGATCAGCATCGCCCGCCTGTACCTGGGCGCGCATTACCCGATCGACGTGCTGGGCGGCTGGGTTGCCGGGGCGGCCCTCCTGTCGGTGCTGGTTGCGGTCCACATCCTTGGCGTGGATGACCGGATCCGGGCCACGGAGCGGCGCCGCGTGCCCCGGCGTGGAGGTCCCCACCGGGTCGCGGTTCCGCGCCGTCGACCCGCGGCGGTGCCGGCCATCAGTCCCGCGGCCCCGGTGACCAGCCAGCGCACCGCTGCCGGCGGCGCCTCGGCACCCCGCGATCGTCCCGCGGCGGGAGGCTGACGGGGTGCTGGAGTTCATCGACCGCTCGCTGATTCCGTTCTTCCTGCATCTGTACGACGCGGTCGGCTACCTGGGGGTCGGGGTGGCGATCGCGCTGGAGACCTTCGTGCCGATCATCCCTTCCGAGGTGATCGTGCCGATGGCCGGCTGGAAGGTCTCGCAGTCGGCAGCCGACCCATCGGTCCTGGAGCCCTTGACCCACGCGCCGTGGGGCTTCGTGGCCGTCCTGCTGGTGGCGACCACGGGTGCGGTGCTCGGCTCGCTTGCCGGCTACCTGATCGGTGCCTGGGGCGGGCGCCCCCTGCTCGAGCGATACGGACGTTACGTGCACATCAAGCCGGAGGATCTCGACCGAGCCGATGCATGGTTCGCTCGGTACGGGGGCTGGGCGGTCTTCTTCGGACGCCTGGTGCCGCTCGTGCGGGCCCTGATCAACTACCCCGCGGGGGTTGCGCGAATGCCGGTTGGTCGCTTCCTGCTCTTCTCGGCGCTCGGATCGCTTCCCTGGAACGCGGCACTCCTGCTGGGCGGCTACCTGCTCGGCGCGAACTACCGCCGGCTGTATGACGCCGTTCGCCCCTTCGAGTACGTGATCTACCTCCTGGTGGCAGTCGGTGTCGCCTACCTGGTGTACCGATGGGTCCGCCCGCGCCGGAGCGATCCGCAGCCGCACGCGGAGCGCTCCGCGCCAGAGCGTTGACCGCGCCCGCCCTGCGTGGCACGATTCGCCCCTAACTGAACGATCTATCGCCTTCGGGGCGGGGTGAAAATCCCCACCGGCGGTCGGCTCGCCCCGCGCTCCCTGCGCGGATGAGCCAGCCCGCGAACCCCCTCGGTCCCGCCGCCGCGGAGTGGCGACGGGAGCTGCCGACGGGGCCGACCTGACGCCCGGCACCGCCGAGCGAGACAGGGCCGACGGTCACAGTCCGGACGGGAGAAGGCGACCGCGAGGCGTTCTCCGATGACGCATCGAATGGCGGCGGCCCACGTCCGCCGTGGTCCGATGCGCGCGGGTTTCGCTCACCGGTGCCCCGTGCGATGGAAGGAACGGAGGTGCCCGTGCGGCGGGAGCCGGAGAGCCGCAAGTCGGAGGAACGCGCCGCGCCTGGCGCCGCGGTCAGCCTGCGCGGGATCGGCCTGCGCTTCAGCGGCCCCCGCGGGCTTGATGCGTTGCGTGACCTCGACCTCGACGTTCCCGCCGGCAGCTTCACGGCGGTGATCGGGCCGAATGGCAGCGGCAAGAGCACGTTGCTGCGCATCGTGGCAGGGCTCCTCGCCCCCACCTCGGGCAGCGTGACGGTCGGGGGCACGCCTCCTCGGGCGGGCGATGGCCGGGTCGCGGTCGTGTTCCAGCAGCCGCGTCTCGTCCCCTGGCGGACGACGCTGGAGAATGTCGCGCTCCCGCTGGAGCTGGCGGGGATCGATCCAAACGACCGCCGTCGTCGTGCGGGCGCCGCCCTGGAGCGTGTTGGCCTGGCCCGAGCCGCCGATCGCTACCCGCGGGAGCTATCAGGCGGCATGCAGCAGCGCGCGGCATTGGCGCGTGCCCTCACCGCCGACCCGCAGGTGCTGCTCCTGGACGAGCCGTTCTCCAGCCTCGACGCGCTGACCAGGGAGGCCTTCGACGCCCAGCTGGAGTCGCTGTGGATCGCCGAGCGGCGGACGGTGATCCTGGTCACCCATCTCGTCGGCGAGG
>JALYXZ010000160.1 GCA_030946825.1 Chloroflexota bacterium
GACGAGACCGACGGCGAGACGCTGCGCCTCTGCGAGCAGATCAACCAGGGGCTGTACACCTACAAGGTCGGCGGCACCGACGCGGTGCCTGACCTCGCAACGGAGTGCACGCCCAGCAGCGACCAGCTGACGTGGACCTGCAAGCTGCGCCAGAACGTGAAGTTCAGCAACGGCTCGAGCTTCGACGCGAATGACGTGGTGACCTCGTACGCGTTGGAGTGGGACACCAAGCACCCGCTCCACATCGGTCGCACCGCTGCCTTCGACTACTGGAAGGGGCTCTTCGGGAACTTCCTGAATCCCGCTCCTCCGGCCTAGTCGGTCCGGATCGGCCAAGAGCGAAGGGCGTCGTCCGCCGGACGGCGCCCTTCGCCATCCAACCCGCTACTGACAGGCCATGCTGCGGTTCGTGCTCCGTCGCCTGCTGCTCGCGATCCCCGTGCTGTTCGGGATCATCTTCGTGGTCTTCGCCCTCGCCCGGCTGATCCCCGGGGACCCGTGCCGCGCGCAGCTCGGGGAGCGCGCCACCGCCGCGGTGTGCAACGACTTCATCCATCGCTTCGGGCTCGATCAGCCGATCCCGGTCCAGTTCGGGATCTACGTTGGCCAGCTGGCGCACGGTGACCTGGGGACATCGCTCAAGTTCGGGCGTCCGGTCACCGACCTGATCATCGAGCGGCTGCCCGTCACGGTCGAGCTGACGCTGGTCGCGCTGCTGTTCGCCACCGTGCTGGGGATCCTGCTCGGCGTCGTGTCCGCCTCGCGCCGCAACTCGGCGGTCGACGTGGTCACCATGTTCGGCGCCAACATCGGCGTCTCGATCCCGGTCTTCGTACTGGGCCTGGTGCTGGCCTGGTTCTTTGCCGTCGTGCTGCGCGGCACACCCTTTGCCCTGCCGCCCTCCGGCCGGCTCAGCTCCGGGATCACCGAGATTCCACTCACCGACGCCTGGGGCCTTACCGGCATGCAGGGCCCGCTGCGGGTGCTCGCCGACTTCGTGAGCCACATGGCGATCTTCAACGCGCTGCTGACCGGTCAGTGGGGGCCGCTCGGTGACGCCCTCCGCCACATGATCCTGCCCGCCGCCGCGCTGGGCACGATTCCGCTGGCGATCATCGCCCGCATGACCCGCTCCAGCCTGCTCGACGTGATGGGACTCGACTACATCCGCACCGCGCGGGCCAAGGGCCTCACCGAGCGGCTGGTGGTGTTGCGCCACGGGCTGCGCAACGCGCTGCTGCCGGTGGTCACCATCATCGGGCTGCAGCTCGGCGGCCTGCTCTCCGGGGCGGTGCTGACCGAGACGATCTTCAACCTGGCCGGGGTCGGGCGCACCGTGACCGAGGCGATCACTGGCCGCGACTACGTCGTGATCCAGGGTCTGACGATCGTGATCGCGGTCGGCTATCTGCTGATCAACCTGATCGTCGACGTGAGCTACGCCTACCTCGACCCTCGCATTCGGCTGAGCTAGCTGCCGATGGCCAGCACGGCACCCCTCGCGGAGCAATCGCTCGACCAGCCGCTGGTCTCGCGTCCTGCCAACCTGTGGCGCGACACGATCCGCAACCTCCTCGGTCAGCGGTCCGCGCAGGCGGGACTGTTCCTCCTCGGCGTGGTGCTGCTGATGGCCGTCGCGGCCCCGATCCTGGCCACCCACGGGGAGACGACCAACATGCTCGACGCCGGCGAGACGCGCGCCACCGGGGCGGTGCGCAACGCTGCGCCGTGCATCCACCTGCTCGGCTGCGAGGCGTCCAAGAGCCAGCACATCCTGGGCCTCGACTCCAACCTGCGCGACGAGTACAGCCGCGTGATCTACGCATCGCGCGTGTCGCTGGAGGTCGGATTCTTCACGGTCGGGATCGCGATCATCATCGGCACCGTGCTGGGCGCGATCGCCGGCTATGCCGGCGGCTGGGCCGACAACCTCGTGATGCGGGTCATGGACGTGCTCCTCGCCTTCCCGGCGCTGGTGCTCGCGATCGCCATCGTCACCGTCCTGGGTCCGAGTCTGATCAACGCCCAGATCGCGGTCGCCATCGTCGCCATCCCGGTCTACGCGCGCGTGATGCGCGCATCGGTCCTCTCGATCCGCGAACGAGACTTCGTGACCGCCTCGCGGGCGCTCGGCGCCTCGTCATTTGACATCCTGCTGCGCCGGATCCTGCCCAACGCGCTGACGCCCCTGATCGTGCAGGGCACGCTGGGGATCGCCGGCGCGATCCTCGACGTCGCGGCACTCAGCTTCCTGGGGCTGGGCTCGCAGCCGCCGGCCGCCGACTGGGGCTCGATGATCGGGGATGCCCGCAACGTGGTCTTCGTTGCGCCGTGGCTGGTGCTGGCGCCGGGGGCGGCGATCGCGATCATGGTCCTTGGATTCAACCTGCTCGGCGATGGGCTGCGCGACGCGCTCGATCCGCGCCTGAACCGATGAGCATCAGCGAGCTGCGCGAGCCCCGGCGTCGCGTCGGCACCACCGGAGAGCGGCTGCTCGACGTGCGCGGCCTGCGCACCAGCTTCACGACCCGGGACGGGGTGGTCCGGGCCGTGGACGGGATCGACTTTCACGTCAATCGCGGCGAGATCCTGGGGCTTGTCGGTGAGTCCGGCTGCGGCAAGAGCGTCACCTCGCTGTCGATCCTGCGCCTCATCGCGCCACCGGGTCGCATCGAAGCTGGCGAGCTGATCTTCGACGGCCGCGACCTGCTGAAGCTCGACTCGCGCCAGATGCGCGAGCTGCGGGGCAACCGGATCAGCATGATCTTCCAGCAGCCGACGAGCAGCCTGAACCCGGTCTTCAGCGTGGGCCGGCAGCTCGAGGAGGTGCTGGAGCTGCATCGGAACATGAAGCGGCGCGCGGCGCGCGACCGGGCCGCGGAGCTGATGAAAATGGTGGGCATCCCTGACCCCGTCCGGCGGCTCGACGCCTTTCCCCATGCGCTCTCGGGCGGCATGGCCCAGCGGGTGATGATCGCCATGGCGCTCGCCTGCGAACCGGAGCTGCTCATCGCCGACGAGCCGACCACTGCCCTGGACGTCACGATCCAGGCCCAGATCCTCGATCTGATGCGCAGCCTGCAACGCGAGACCGGCACCGCCATCGTGCTGATCACCCACGACCTCGGCGTGGTCGCCGAGATGGCAGACCGGGTCGCGGTGATGTACGCCGGCGAGATCGTCGAGCAGGCCGACGTGCGCGAGCTGTTCACCGACCCGCGACACCCCTACACGCGTGGGCTGATCGGCTCGGTGCCCACCCTGGGCGAGGTGAAGGAGCAGCTGGCGACCATACCGGGCAGCGTGCCGAACCTCATCGACCTGCCGGCCGGTTGCCGCTTCGCGCCGCGCTGCACGACCCGCGTCGAACAGCACGTCGAGCCGGCGGAGCGGCTGCATCCCCCATTGCGGGAGGTGGCGCCGGGCCACGAGGCGCGCTGCTGGCTGTACTACACGCCGGACGAGGTGGGGCAGTGACGGCGACGGCGGGCAGCGGGCAGGATCTCGTCCAGGTCGAGCGCCTGAGCGAATTCTTCCCGATCACCGGCGGGATCATGCAGCGCACGACCGGGCAGGTGAAGGCGGTCGACGACGTCAGCTTCTCGATCCGCCGGGGCGAGACGCTCGGGCTGGTGGGGGAGTCCGGCTGCGGCAAGACGACGGTCGGCAGGCTGCTCCTGCGCCTCATCGAGCCGACCGATGGTCGCATCGTCTTCGACGGGACGGACATCACCCGGCTCAAGGGTTCGGACCTCAAGCCGTTCCGGCGACGGATGCAGATCATCTTCCAGGATCCGTTCGCCTCGCTCGACCCGCGGGCACCGATCGGCGCCAGCATCGGGGAGGGGCTCCGGATTCACCACATGGGCTCCCCCGCATCGCGGGCGAGCAAGGTCTCGGAGATCATGGAGAAGGTTGGGCTCCAGCCGTACCACGCCCGCCGCTACCCCCACGAGTTCTCCGGAGGACAGCGGCAGCGAATCGGCATCGCGCGGGCGCTGGTCCTCGCACCCGACCTGCTGGTCTGCGACGAGCCGGTCAGCGCGCTCGACGTGAGCATCCAGGCCCAGGTGCTCAACCTCCTGCGCGCGCTTCAGCGCGACCTCGGGCTCACCTACCTGTTCGTGGCGCACAACATGGGAGTGGTGGAGTACATCAGCGACCGGGTGGCGGTCATGTACCTGGGAGCGCTCGCCGAGCTGGCACCGTCCCGCGAGATCTACCGGATGCCACTCCACCCATACACCATCGCGCTCCTCTCCGCGGTGCCGATCGCCAATCCCGAGCTGCGTGCCCGCCGCCGGCGGATCATCCTGCTCGGCGACGTCCCCTCTCCGGTCAACCCGCCGACCGGCTGCAAGTTCCACACGCGCTGCTGGCTGCGTCAGCAGCTCGGGAACCCGGAGCGGTGCGTGGAGGAGCGACCCGAGGTGCGCGAGATGGAGACCGGTCACGGAGTCGCCTGCCACTTTGCGGAGGAGCTGGTCGAGCCGACGCGGCGCGAGGCGCTGATCTCGACCGCCGCAGCAGCCACCTCCGGGCGGACGAGCGGCGACGAGGAGGCGGTCACTCCGGCCGCGCCGCCGCCGCCGGACACGGGCGGGATCTTCGGTCCGAGCGACGCCACGCTCGGTGAGGAGACGCGCAGCCGCTAGGCTATCCGGCGTGGATTATCGGATCGCCCTCGCCCAGGTCGCGCCCCGCTTGGGCGACCTGGAGGCAAACCTGGAGCTGGTCGCGGACCGGATTCGGGCTGCCGACCGGGAGGGAGCGCAGCTCGTCTGCTTCCCCGAGCTGGCGCTGAGCGGCTACCTGCTCCAGGACCTGGTGCCGGAGGTTGCGCTGCGCGCCGACGATCCACGTCTCGGCGCGCTGTCGCGGGTCGTGGCGGGGATCGCGGTGGCGGTCGGGTTCGTCGAGGAGACCGATGCGCATCGCTACTGCAACAGCCTCGCGCTGCTGCGCGATGGCGAGCTGCTCGGGCTGCATCGGAAGGTGTATCTGCCGACCTACGGCCTGTTCGATGAGGGACGCTTCACCTCGGCCGGGGACCGCATCCGGACCACAGCGGTCGGAGCGCCACTCGGACGCATCGGCCTCTCGATCTGCGAGGACTTCTGGCACCCGAGCTTGCCGATGCTCCAGACGCTCGACGGCGCCTCACTGCTGGTCAACGTGGCGGCAGGCCCGGCGCGTGCGCCCGGCAGCGCGGCGGGGACGGCGGCGATCGCCGGTTGGCACAAGATGCAGGACACCTATGCGCTGCTCGGCACGGTGGCCGTCGCATTCTGCAACCGGGTCGGGAACGAAGAGGGGCTCACCTTCTGGGGTGGCTCGCGGCTGCTTGCCGCGGACGGCTCGCTGGTCGCCGAGGCGCCGCTGTACGAGGAGGCGCTGGTGGTCGGCACGCTCGAGACCGATGACCTGCGAGTGCAGCGCTACGCCTTGCCGCTGCTCGCCGACGAGCGGCTCGAGCTGACGCGGCGCGAGCTGGACAGGATCATCACCGAGCGGGCGGGCCTGCCGCCTCCGGAGGATCCGATGGACGAGCCTGCGCAGCACTCCGCCGGCGGGCGCGTCGCCGGCGAGCGCGCGTGACAGCTGGAATCGCGCCGCCGCTGCCAGCCATCGAGGCGGGCCAGGCGGTCGAGGTGATCGTCGGTTTCATCCGAGCGCAGCTGGCCCAGACCGGCTTCCGCCGCACGGTCATCGGGCTGTCGGGCGGGGTCGACTCGGCCACGGTCGCCTTTCTCTGCGCCCGGGCCGTCGAGGCCGACGACCTGCTCGCGGTCCGGATGCCGTACCTGACCTCCTCCCCCGCATCGGAGACCGATGCGCTGCGAGTGGTGGAGGCGCTCGGTTGCCGGTCGGAGCGGGTCGAGATCACGCCGATGGTGGGCCCGATGCTGGAGCTCATCGGGCGAGGTGACAGCGCGGCGGAGCGCGTGCGCCGCGGAAACGTGATGGCGCGGCAGCGCATGATCGTGCTCTACGACCGCTCGGTTGCCTTCGACGCCCTGGTGGTCGGGACCAGCAACAAGACCGAGGCGCTACTCGGCTACGGGACGCTGCACGGGGACATGGCCTGCGCCCTCGCGCCGATCGGCGACCTGTACAAGAGCCAGCTGCGGGCGATCGCCGTCGAGCTCGGGGTGCCTCCACAGATCGTCGAGAAGGCGC
>JALYXZ010000164.1 GCA_030946825.1 Chloroflexota bacterium
AGACGGTCGGATCGCCGGACGCGGGGACGGTCGCGGCGGCCTCGCTCGCCGCCAGTGCCGCTGCACCCGTCACTCCCGCGGCGCCGGCGGCGCCCAGGGGGACCGGCTGGTCCGGGTTTCGGCGCCAGACCCGGAGTGCCTCTGCCAGCGAGCCGGCGTCGGGGAAGCGGCGTGCCGGATCCCGCTGGAGGGCGCGCATGATGATCGCCGACAGGCCGGCTGGCACCGGCTTGTAGGTGGAGGGCGGCGGCGGGTCCTCGTTGAGCCGCCGCAGAGCGACGCCCGCAGCCGAGTCGCCCTCGAACGGGCGCCGTCCGGTGAGCATTTCGTACAGCACGATGCCCAGCGAGTACACGTCGCTGGTGCCGGTCACCTCGTCGCCGCGGGCCTGCTCCGGCGAGAAGTAGTGGACCGAGCCCAGGGTGGTGCCGGTGACAGTCATGCTCGCCTCGCTGACCGCCCGCGCGATCCCGAAGTCGGTGACCTTCACGTCGCCCTCGTCGGTGATCAGGATGTTGCCCGGCTTGACGTCGCGGTGGACGATTCCCCGCCGGTGCGCGGCCTCCAGCGCCGACGCGATCGCGATCGCCACCCGCACCGAATCCTCGGTCGACAAGCTGCCCCGCTCTTGGAGGACGGTGGACAGGTTGTCGCCCTCGACCAGCTCCATGACGATGTACTGGTTGTCGTCGGTCGGGTCCGTCCCGTAGTCGAAGACGCTGACGATGTTGGGGTGCGAGAGCGAGCCGGCCGAGCGAGCCTCCTGGCGGAAGCGCGCCGCAAAGCCGGCGTCCGATCCGTACTGCGGCCGGAGCAGCTTGACCGCCACTTCCCGATCGAGCTGCTCGTCGAGTGCCCGCCAGATGGTGGCCATCCCGCCCTCGCCGAGCGGTGCGATGATCCGATACCGCCCGCCGACCAGCCTGCCGATCATCTCCACCCTGCGGCCCGCCCTCTGTGCGGCGCGACGTCTGCGGCTCGCGACGCCACTGCGCCGGTCAGTCTCGCAGGTCGAGTCCGCGGATGTAGCCGCGGACCTCCTCGGCAACATCGGACTCGAGGGCCAGCGACACGTTCGCCATCAGCCACCCGAGGCGGGTGCCGGCGTCGTGCCGGGTCCCGTCGAACTGGTAACCGAAGACCGGCTGCTCCTGCATCAGGGCCTTGATCGCATCGGTCAGCTGGATCTCGCCCCCCGCCCCGCTCTGGGTCTGCTCCAAGAGGTCGAAGATCTTGGGCGTCAGGACGTACCGGCCGAGCACCGCCAGGTCGGATGGAGCATCGTCGACGGCCGGCTTCTCGACGAGGTCGCCGATCTCGACCAGCCGCCCCTCCTCGCGCACGGGCGCCACGATCCCGTAGCGCGGCACCTCGGCGTGCGGCACGCGCTGGACGGCCACCACCGAGCCACGGTGCGCCTTGTGGATGTCGATCAGCTGCCGGGTGACCGGCGGCCCACCGGGGTTGAGCATCACGTCGTCGGAGAGGAGCACGGCGAATGGTTCGTCGCCGACGAGCTCCTTGGCCATCAGCACCGCGTGCCCCAGGCCGAGCTGCTCCTTCTGGTGCACGAAGGCGATCGGACCGATCTCGCTGATCCGCCGGATGTGGCGCAGCATCTCGATGTCGCCGCGCTCCTCCAGCCAGCGCTCGAGCGTCGGGTTCGAGTCGAAGTGGTCCTCGATCGCGCTCCGCCCGGTGGAGATGACGATGATGATCTGCTCGATCCCGGAGGCGACCGCCTCCTCGACCGCGTACTGGATGATCGGCCGATCGACGAGGGGCAGCACTTCCTTGGGGATCGCCTTGGTTGCCGGCAGGAAGCGGGTCCCGAAGCCGGCGGCCGGAAGAACGGCCTTACGCACGCGCACCAGATCAGCCTCTCCCTAGGATGTGAGAACGTGACGGCGCTGAAGGCGTCTGCCGAGGCCGCGCCGAAGGCGAGGGGTTCCCCACGGGGCGGTCAGTATATCAACCGGTGTGCCGAGCCCCGAATCTGACGGGCCTGACGCTACAATCGCCGGGCCCATGTTCAAGAAGATCGTGCGGACCCTCAGCGGCCCCACCCGGGATCCCCGGATGGACCACATCAGTCGCCCGCTTCCACGAGGCCTGACCGATGAGGTGGTGCTCGCCGCCATCGATCGCGCCCTCGCGGTGAATCCGAATCCTGCATACCTGCCCGAAACGCTGCCGGCGGCGCTCCGAGAGCTGACGAGCCATGACTACGAGGTGCTCGACCGCTCGGCGCGCGACGTGACCGGCTCGTTCAGCAAGCCGATGGTCATGATCCGCGACGGCGGGGTGGGGCAATGGCCGGGCTATGCCGCGATGTCCTACCCGCTGCTCGCCGAGTCGGCGAGGGCCCGCGAGACACGCGCCGCCATCGCCGCCGCCGACCTGAGTGGCGGCTCCGCCGCGCCCGGCTTGCCGCGCAAGCCAGGCTGGGAACCACCACCGCCCCCGGAGCGTGCGGCCGACCCCGAGCTTCGCGGCCCGACGGCCTGATGGCACGCCAGAACGTTCCGCGTGACCAGTGGCTGGAGCTCGGCTATGAATGCCCGCACTGCGGCGAGCAGATCGGCGAACAGGATGTCTACAGTTGGCGCCCGATCCCGGAGGATCCACGGCTGCTGCTCCTGTTTTGCCGCAACTGCGGAGAGCGGGTCGAGATCAACCACGTCTGACGGGTGTGCCCCCAACCGGATTCGAACCGGTGATCTCCACCTTGAAAGGGTGGCGTCCTAGGCCTCTAGACGATGGGGGCGCAGGGTTCGCCGCATCGTAGCAAGCCCACTCGGCCGCGGACCGCATGCCGGTCAGTCAAAGACGAAGGTGAGCGCCAGCAGCGCGAGCCCTCCCAGCGCCAGTGCTGCCACCAGCGCCATGATCCCGCCGGCGACCGCGATTCCCATCGAGCTGCCCGTGCCACCCGCCCGGTAGGTCCGCAGCGACCAGATCCATGCGCGCACGAAGACGAAGACGCCGGCGACGGCGGTGATGCCGCCAGCCGCCACGAGTGCCGGCAGCGAGAGGCCGGTACGGCCGCTCAGGACGCTGACCGTGATCAGCCCGCCGGCGACGATCAGGCCGACGACTCCGATGACCAGGCTGCGCACGAATGGGTGCATTGGCCGGCCATTCTACGGGCCGCGTCGACCCGGCCCCCGGCCTGCCGGGCGAACGGTTCCCAACCGGCCGACGGTATGCAACTTGCAACGTGCTGGGCAGCCACCGACCACACGTCTTCGGTGAGGCCTGCATGGTTGACAACAACGGAAACATGAGCGTCCGCGAGGCTGGACGCAAAGGCGGCAAGACGACCCGCGCCCGCTACGGCGCGGAGTTCTACCAGGAGATCGGCCAAAAGGGCGGGAAGGCGGTCAGCGAGCGCTACCCGCATGAGCACTTCCAGGACATCGGTCGCAAGGGCGGGCGCAAGGTCGCCGAACTGATCGACCGTGCGAAGCGTCTCAGCGACGGCTGAAACCTAGCCGCCTCCGGGCCTCCCGTGCTCGCCCTGCGCGTGCCGCGCACGTTGAGGCTTCGCTCTGCTGCGGCTGGCTGCCGCGGCGGTCCCCTTGTCGTCGCTTCGCGGCATCAGCGATCATGCAGGCACATGGCAAGCGGTCGCTCGGACCGCTATCCGGGGGGACGCTGGATGGTGCTCTTCAGCGGCCCTCCACCGCAACTCTTCGCAGCACACACGGCGGCCAAGCGATGGCAGTCGGACGACGACCCGGTTGACCGGGTTCTGCGCGAGTCGACCACGAGGGGGTGGCTCCCCGTCGGCCCGCGTAAGATGCGCCGATGTCCAGCCCGTTCGCGGGGTTCGCCGAGACCGCCGATGCGATTGGCGCGACTCGCTCGAAGCTTCGCAAGCGAGCGCTGCTCGCCGAGTACCTCAGCCAGCTCCCGCCTGAGGACCTCGCCCCGGCCGCGAGATTTTTCGCGGGCAGGCCGCTGCCCGCAGCGGCGGATCGGCTGGGACTCGGCTGGGTCCAGCAGGCGGCGGCGCTCGCCGCCGCCTCCGGCGCTCCGGAAGCAGCGCTGCGCGAGGCCTATCTCCGAACGCCGGACCTTGGCGACGTCGCCCGGACGCTGCTGGCCAGCCGCCGGCCGACCGATCCGCCGCTCACCGTCGGCGAGGTCGAGTCCACCTTCCGTGCCATTGCTGATGTCGCCGGCGCGGAGCGCCGGGTGGAGCTGATGGCCGGCCTCTTCTCGCGCGCGACCGCGGAGGATGCACGATACGTCGGCCGCATCGTGGCGCGCGAGCTGCGTATCGGGCTGCGCGAAGGGATCCTGGAAGAGGCGATCGCGGCGGCGTTCGGCCGCGACCCGGCCACGGTGCGGCGGGCGCTGATGCTGATCGGTGAGCCGGGCGAGGTCGCGCTGCTGGCCGCGGACGATCGGCTCGGCGAGGCCGCACTACGCCTCGGGCGGCCGCTGCGCTGCATGCTCGCGACGCCGGTCGCGGATGCGGACGAGGTGGTGCGCCGTGTCGGCGACGAGGCCTGGATCGAGGACAAGTACGACGGGATTCGCGCCCAGCTGCATGTCGGCCCCGACCTGGCGCCATGCCTCTTCAGCCGCGACCTCAAGGACGTCACCGTCTCGTTCCCGGAGGTCGCATCTGCCTTCGGGGCGCTCCGCGAGCAGATTGTGCTCGACGGCGAGCTGGTCCCCTTCCGTGAAGGTGCAACGCTCGACTTCGCAAGCCTGCAGACGCGCCTCGGGCGGGTTCGGCCGGACCCGGAGTTGCTGGAGCGCGTACCGGTGGCGCTGGTGGCCTTCGACCTGCTCCACCTCGACGGGCGCGACCTGCTCGACCTGCCGCTGCGCGAGCGGCGGGCGGCGCTCGAGGACCTGCGCCTTCCGGAACGCACCGGCGAGCGCGTCCTCTACTCGCACCTGGCCACGGCCCGCGGTGCCGACCAGATCGACGTGGCGTTCAACGACGCGCGACAACGGCGCAACGAGGGGCTGATGGTCAAGGACCCGGGCTCCGTGTACCAGCCCGGGCGTCGCGGGCTTGGATGGCTCAAGCTGAAGCGGGCGCTGGCGACCCTCGACTGTGTGGTGGTCGGCGTCGAGTGGGGGCACGGAAAGCGGCGCGGTGTGCTCTCCGATTACACGTTCGCCGTTCGCGCCGGCGAGGACGACGATCGCCTCCTCACCATCGGCAAGGCCTACACCGGCCTGACCGATGCCGAGATCGCCGAGATGACGGAGCGCTTCAAGTCGATCACGCTGCAGGACACCGGCTGGTTTCGGACGGTGGTGCCGGAGGTGGTGGTCGAGATCGCGTTCGACCGGATCCAGCGCAGCGGTCGGCATCGGTCCGGCTTTGCGCTGCGCTTTCCGAGGATCGTGCGCATCCGCACCGACAAGACGCCGGCCGAGATCGATACGGTGGCCGCCGTCGAGTCCCTGTACGTGGCCCAGGCGAGCGGCCGGATCCTGCTTGCCACCGGCGCCGGCGGCACCACCGAGCGGATCGCGGCGACCGGCACCGCCGAGGAGAGCTAACCCCGGGGCGGGGCGACCGCCTCACCCTGGAGCGGCAACCGAGCGCGCGCGTCGGCCCGAGCCGCGGTCAGCAGCGCGTCGACCAGGCGCGCCGCGCGGAAGGCGTCGAGCCGTTGCACGCGGCCGATGCGCTGCGCCCACCACGGAGCGTTGTCGCGCGTCACGATCTCCACGTCCGGCTCCTGGAGGATGACCCGGCTCCCGGCGCGCGGGAAGACGATGGTGGCGGCGATCGGAATGCCCGGTTCGCCCGAGGTCACGGCGATCCACTGCTCGACCGCCTCGCGGAGGGCAAGCGCATCGAACGACGGATTCTCCGCGAACGGGACCCACCCCTGGTCGGCTCCGGCTCCGACTTCCCAGGCACGGCCCCGGACCCGGAACCGATGTTCCCAGCGCCGAGCCAGCAGCGCGCGGACACCCGCCGGCCCGACCAGGAGCGCCGCCAGCTCGCCGCGCGTCGCGGGCATCTGGAGGCCGACGATGAGCGCGTATTCATCGCCGAATATCGGTGCCAGAAGGCGCTCGACGTCCCGGTTGGGCCGTCCATGCTCCCGCAGCTCGTTGACCAGCAGCGCGACGCCAACGGTGAGCCCCGCCGCCAGAGCCACCCCGCCCAGCGGTCTCCAGGCAGGCGGGGTGGCGACGACCAAGGCGAGCGCGGCGGCCGGCAGGACGAGGATCGCAAGCCACACGCTCGCGCGTCGTACCCGGGCCGCGGGAGTGGCGCGGGCGGCAGCGACCCGGATCACGCGCATCTTCAGCGCGCTCCGGCTAGTGTGTGGCGGTGACCAGCCCGGCGATGACCAGCGTGCATGCAACCTTCGTGGACCTGTCGCGGATGCGCGTCGAGGCGCGGACCGCCAACGGCTTGACCGTCATCCTCGACTCCTCGGCCGAGGGCGGCTCGGGTGCCGCGCCGGCGCCGATGGAGACGCTGCTCGCCGCGCTCGCAGGCTGCACGTCGATGGACGTGGCGAGCATCCTGCGCAAGAAGCGGCAGCGGCCGTCGCGGTACGAGATTGCGGTCGACGGCACCCGTGCCGGTACGCATCCCGACGTCTTCACCCACATCGTGGTCGAGCACCGGGTCGAGGGTGCCGTGGAAGTGGAAGCGCTGCGTCGGTCGATCGAGCTGTCGGCCACGCGCTACTGCCCGGTGAACGCAATGCTCTCGGCCGCGGTGGAGATCGAACATCGCTATCTGCTCCGTGGCGAGGACGGCAGACAGCAATCTGGGCTGGTGGCCACCACCGGACCGGGTCACCGGCTTCCCGGAGCGATGGCGCCCGACGCCTGACCGCGCGGCATCTCCACCGCGCCCAGGACCGCGCGGCGGAAATCGTCGATCGCGAATGGCTTGGCAAGCACCGGACCGATGGCCCGCAGCGCGTTCAGCCGCTCGACCGGAGCCGCGGAGACGATCACCACCGGGATCCCCGGCCAGGCGTCGAGCAGAAGGGCGGTGATGTCCGCGCCGTCCCCGTCGGGGAGTGTCGCGTCGATCACCAGCAGGTGCGGCAGGCCCAGTTGCATCAGGTCGCCCAGCTCCACGATCCGGCGGCAGCTCACCACCGTGTATCCCAGGTCGCGAAGGAGATCCGACTCCAGCGCGGCGACATCCGGGTCGTCCTCGAGGACGTAGGCGCGCAGGAGCGCATCGGCGCTCTCCTCGTCGAGCGTGGTGGCGGCACGCGGGTTCATGCGGCGGAGTCTCCAGTACGGCCACGAGCCGGGCAATGGCCGCATGGCCGGTCGGGGCTGGTACCTGTAGCGCGCATCGGCGACCGTTGGCGTCCTTCGTTGACCATCGGGCAGGCTTGCGGGGCCGATGTATAGTCACGGCCCGACAGCTCGAGGAAGGCGAAGGACCATGGCGCGATCGATGTGGCGAGGGGCGATCCAGTTCGGTCTGGTGACGATCCCGGTCAAGCTCTACCTCGCGACCGAGCAGGGCGGGATCGGCTTCAACATGCTCCACGCGACCTGTCTGAACCGGATCCAGATGAAGATCTACTGCCCGTACCACGACGAGGTGGTGCCGCGCTCGGAGACGGTCCGTGGCTACGAGTACGCCAAGGGAAGGTACGTCGTGGTCACCGAGGAGGATGTCGACCAGATTCCGCTGCGCACGCTGCGCGCGATCGAGATCGAGCTCTTCGTCGACGCGCGCCAGGAAGCGCACGGCGCGCAGTTCGTCAAGCAGGCCTACTACCTGGAGCCGGAGAGCATCGGTCGCAAGGCGTTCTACCTGCTCAAGCGCGTCCTGGCCGATGAGGGAAAGACCGCGATCTGCAAGATCGTGCTGAAGGACCGCGAGCAGCTCGCCGCGCTCAACCCGTTCAGCAGCACCATGCTGCTCACCACCCTTCACTGGCCCGACGAGGTGCGGTCCATCGAGGAGCTCGCGCTTCCCGAGGAGGAGATCCAGTTCAAGCCGGGCGAAGTGGCGATGGCAGAGCAGCTCGTGGCGAGCATGACCGGAGACTTCAGCGCCGATGCCTATCGCGACGACTATCGCCAGGCGCTGATGGCCGTCATCGAGGCCAAGGTCGCGGGGGAGGCGCCCGAGCCGATCCACCGCGTCGAGCCTACCCAGATCGGCGATCTGATGGCGGCCCTGGAGGCCTCGGTGGCAGCCGCGCGCGAGGCGCGTCGCGACGCCACTCCCGAGGTGGCCGGGGTGGCCGAGGCGGTGCAGGAGGTGGCCGAGGCTCCGCGCCCCCAGCGCCGCCGCAAGACCGCCTAGCTGCGGGGCGTGGAGCCGGAGCAGCTCCCGCTCACGATCCCCGGCGGCGGCTCGCCCCGGCGACTTCCGTCACGCATCTCACCGATGCAGCCGGTGGCGGTCGACGAGCCGTTCGACGACGCCGGCTACCTGTTCGAGCCGTGGTGGCCGGGAATCCGGGCGATCGTGTTCGCGGAGCACGGCCGTCTCCGGATGCAGGTCAGCGGGCTGGCCGACGCGCTGGCCGCGTTCCCCGAGCTGGCGGCGATCCCCGCCGAGCTGCAGGAGGACGGCGTGGTGCTCGACGGCTCGCTGCTCGTCCTCGATGCTTCCGGCCGCCCGGATCCGGAGCTGCTTCGGGCGCGCCTCTCCGGCGCCCGGCGCGGCGGAGCGCCGGCCTACGTCGCCAGCGACCTGCTGTGGTCGGCTGGACGATCCTGGACGCGCCGCTCGTTCGCGGCACGGCGCCGGGAGCTCGGGGAGGTCCTGCCGGGTGCGGGCCGCGCGATCGTGGGCCGCGGCTACCCCGGCGAGGGACACCTGGTTGCCGACGCGCTGGCCGCTCTCGGCATCGATGGGCTGAGTGCCCGGCGGCTGGATGCCCGTTACCGGGCCGGCGAAGCAGGGGAGTCCTGGCTTCGCGCGCCGATCACGCCACGCGTTCGCGAGCGGCCGACGCTGGCGCTGATCCTGAGGCTTCCGCTCCATCCCGAGTAAGCCCCGGAGTGGCGCCAACGGCCGCCGGTTTCAGCGCGCCGGTGGCAGCAGCCGATCCAGAGACCACGGCCAGGGGAGCGGGGGCTGAAGGCGCTCCGCATCGGCGACCAGGCCGTCCCTCGGGATGGCCCGGAAGGAGCCGATGTCGTAGCTGAGCGAGGGGCCCTTTGGCGGCT
>JALYXZ010000178.1 GCA_030946825.1 Chloroflexota bacterium
GGGACCGGCACGTTGGTCAGCACCCGGAAGATGAACAGGATGCCGAGCGTGAACAGGATCTTGCGCCGGATGTCCGGCGCTCGGAACGCGGTGACGAGGGAGTCGATCACCTAGGCGTCGCCATCGAGCGCGTTCTCTGCCGGCGTATCCGCCGGTGCCTCGACCGGCGCCTCGCCGGGAGCCTCGCCGGGAGCCTCGCCGGGAGCCTCGACCGGCATCTCCACCGGCGCCTCCGCCGGTGGCTCGCTCGGCTCGCTCGGCTGGTCGCCATGGTCGTCATCCGGCG
Organism: Chloroflexota bacterium; assembly: GCA_030946825.1. Taxonomy (GTDB): domain Bacteria; phylum Chloroflexota; class Limnocylindria; order QHBO01; family QHBO01; genus QHBO01. Next base: position 287 of record JALYXZ010000178.1, read on the forward strand.
TATCCGGCTGCTCCGCCACCGGCTGGTTGTCCGGCCAGCTCAGGCGCTGCACGCTGCTCCCGGCCGCGGCGAGCTTGTCCAGCGCGGACCGGGTGAAGGCGTGGGCATGGACCGTCACGCCGGCCGGCGCATCGCCGGTGCCGAGGATCTTGATCGGCATCGGCCGCGTCTTCTGCGCCCGCACCAGGCCGTCGTGCTCGAGCACGTCCGGGGTGATGAGCGTCCCCGCCTCGACATCGGTCAGCTTCGCCAGGTTGACGGTCGCGTATTCCAGTCGAAACCGGTTCTTGAAGCCGTGCAGCTTGGGTGTCCGGATGTGGAGCGGGGTCTGCCCCCCCTCGAACCAGGCTGCGGTCCCGGAGCGCGCCTTCTGGCCCTTTGTCCCGCGTCCGCCGGTCTTGCCGCGCCCGGAGCCGTGGCCTCGCCCGATACGGCGCGGAGCCTTGTGCGATCCGGGGCTCGCGTTCAAGTCATGCAGCTTCACGCCTTCGTCCCTCCCTGCGCCGATGGCGCTTCCTGCGTGGCCTCGGCGCCGCCCTTCGGCTCGTGGACCTCGAGCAGGAACGCCACGCGGCGCAGCATGCCGCGGTTGACCGGGGTGTCTGCGATCTCCACCGTCTGGTGCAGCCGATGCAGGCCCAGCGCCCGGACCGTCCCGCGCGCGGCCGCCTTGTGCCCGATGGTCGAGTGGACCAACGTGATGCGCAGGTGCGTGTCCTCCGACTTTCGGGAACCGGCGCGCGGCCGCTTCTGTCGCTCAGCGGCCACGGCCATAGCCTCCCATCGGCGGCTGCGGCCGCTCAACGTACTCGTGCGCGCGCCGCGAGGCCTCAGCTCCCTTCTTGCCCAGCAGCTCCTCGGCGGTCTTGCCCCGGCGCCCGGCGATGGCGTCCGCGGATTGCAGGCTGCCGAGCGCGGCCATCGTGGCCTGGACGAGGTTAACCGGGTTGGTGCTGCCCATCGACTTGCTGAGGATGTCCCGGATCCCCGCCGCCTCCACGACCGAGCGGACTGAGCCGCCGGCGATCACGCCGGTCCCCGGCGAAGCCGGCTTCAGGAGCAGGTCGGAGGCGCCGAACCGGGTCCGCACCTCGTGCGGGATCGTGGCTCCGACCAGGGGCACCGCGATCAGGTTCTTCTTCGCATCCTCGACGCCCTTGCGGATCGCCTCGGGCACTTCGTTCGCCTTGCCGAGCCCGGCACCCACGGTCCCGTTGCCGTCGCCAACGACGACGACCGCGCTGAAGCTGAATCGCCGACCGCCGCGCACCACCTTGGCGACGCGGTTGATCTGGACCACCTTCTCCTCGAGATTGAGCTTGGACGGGTCGATTCTTGACATGCGTGTTCCTTCCGCCCTACAGGTCGAGGCCGCCCTCGCGGGCACCCTCGGCGAGCGAGCGAACCCGCCCGTGGTAGCGATAGCCGCCCCGATCCAGGACCACCGAGCTGACGCCCTGCGCCTTGGCCCGCTCCGCGATGGCGCGGCCGACAGCGTTTGCCGAGGCGACCTTGCCCTCTCCAGCAGCCAGCTTGGGCTCGCGGCTGGATGCCGCCGCCAGGGTGCGGCCCTCGTGGTCGTCAATGACCTGGGCATAGATGTACTTCGCGCTCCGGAAGACTGACAGGCGCGGACGCGCCGCGGTCCCGGACAGCGTCAGCCGGACGCGCGCGTGGCGCTTGCGACGCTGGCTGTCGCGTGATTGCTTGCTGATCATGCTTCTACTTCCCGCCGACCTTGCCGGCCTTGCCCGCCTTGCGGACGATCTGCTCGCCCGCGTAGCGAATGCCCTTGCCCTTGTACGGCTCCGGCTTGCGGCGCGCACGGATGAAGGCTGCCGTCTGGCCCACCAGCTCCTTGTCGGCGCCCGACACGGACAGGCGCGTCGGCGTCTCCAGTGTGAACCGAATGCCCGGCGGGGGCGTGACCTCGACCGGATGCGAGTAACCGAGGGCCAACACCAGCCGCTCGCCCTGCAGCTGCGCACGGTAGCCGACCCCGCTGATCTCCAGGCCCTTGGTGAACCCGGTCGTCACGCCGGCCACCATGTTGTTGACCAGCGTGCGCGTCAGGCCATGCAGCGCCCTGTGCCGCGGCTCGTCCGTGGGCCGCACGATGCGCAGCGTCCCGTCCTCGCGCTCGATGCGCATCTCCGGATGAATCTCGCGCTCCAGCTCGCCAAGTGGGCCCTTGACCCGCAGTCGGCGTCCCTCCTGGGTCACCTCGACGGTCGAGGGAAGCGTGATCGGCAATCGACCGATACGTGACATCGCGGCGCTCCCCTACCAGACGTAGCACAGCACCTCGCCGCCGAGATTCAGTTTCCGAGCCTGCGACCCGGTCATGATCCCGCGGGAGGTGGAAAGGATGGCGAGGCCCAGGCCGCCCAGCACGCGCGGGATCTCGGTCTTGCGCGCGTACACCCGGAGACCGGGCTTGCTGATCCGCTTCAGCCCCGAGACGACCGGCGTCCGGCCCTCTGCGTATCTGAGGTGAACGGTGAGCGCCTCCTGGACGCCGTCGGCGGCGGTCTCGAACGACTCGATGAAGCCCTCCTCGGTCAGGATTCGCGCGATCTCGCGCTTCACCTTGGACGAGGGAATCGTCAGCTCGCGATGGCGCGCCAGGCTGGCGTTGCGGATCCGCGTCAGCATGTCGGCGATGGGGTCGGTTGAGTTCATGGTTCGGTTCGTCTCTCCTCGGCGGTGGTTCGCGCCACGAGCACTCGTGGATGCGCCTTCCGCTGAATGGGCCGCGATCGCGACCCGGCTTGGCGAGCTACCAGCTCGACTTGGTGACTCCCGGCAGGAGCCCGTCCAGGGCCCGCTCCCGGAAGCAGATCCGGCACATGGCGAAACGTCGCATGTAGCCACGCGGGCGCCCGCAGATCGAGCACCGGTTGTGCTGCTGCACCGGAAAGCGCGGCGTCCGCCGCGACTTTGCGATCATCGACTTCTTGGCCAACGTGTTCCTTCCTCGCTCAGCTGGCCTGGAATGGCATGCCGAGCAGCTCGAGGAGCTTGCGCCCCTCCTCATCGGTGCGCGCGGTGGTGACGATGCTGATCTCCAGGCCCCGGAGCCGGTCGATCTTGTCGTAGTCGATCTCCGGATAAACGAGCTGCTCGCGCAGCCCAAGGCTGAAATTGCCGCGCCCGTCGAACGAGCGGGTCGGAATCCCGCGAAAGTCGCGAATACGCGGCAGGGCAAGGTTCAGCGTCCGCTCGAGGAAGTCGTACATCCGCTGCCCGCGCAGCGTCACCTTGGCGCCGATCGGCATTCCGGTGCGCAGGCGGAACTGCGCGATCGAGCGCTTGGCGCGGGTCACGATCGGCTTCTGACCGGTGACCTGTGCGAGATCACGGACGGCGGCATCGAGGGCCTTGGCGTTCGCGATCGCCTCCCCCAGGCCGATGTTGACCACCACCTTGTCGACGCGCGGCACCTGCATCGGGTTGGCGTAGCCGAACTCGCGCCGGAGTGCCGGGGCGATCTCCTCGCGGTAGCGGCGGCGGAGCCCGATCGGTGTCGGGCGAGCCGACGCGGAGCCGTTCTCCGAACCGTCGGAGGGGGCCGACGGGGCGGTGGGGGCGGCGCTGCCACGACGTGTCGCCGCGCCCGTGCTTCGAGCGGGGGTCCGCGGTGCCCTGGCCTTCCGCTCGGGGCTCACTTGGTCACCTCGATCTGCTCGCCGCAGTGCCGGCAGACCCGTACTCGGCGGCGATCCTCGCCCTCTCCGAGGTGCTGGTGCGCAACCCGGGTCGGCTTGTCGCAGCTGGGGCAGACGACCTGCACGTTGCTGATGTGAATCGGCACCGGCAGATCCAGGATCCCGGCGGTCTGGGTCCGGGCCCGGGGAGCCTGGTGCTTCTTTGCCATGTTGATGCCGGGCACGACGATGCCCAGGCCCCGCTTGGTGCGCTGCACGCGCTCCACGGTGCCGCGCTTGCCGCGGTCCTTGCCGGCCAGGATCAGCACCCGGTCACCCTTGCGAACGTTCGGCATCACAGCACCTCCGGCGCGAGCGAGACGATCTTCATGTAGTTGCGCTCCCGGAGCTCACGGGCAACCGGCCCGAAGATCCGCGTGCCGCGCGGGTTGCCCTGTGGGTTGATCAGCACCGCGGCATTCTCATCGAACCGGATGTGGCTGCCGTCCGGCCGTCCATACTCCTTGCTGGTCCTCACGATCACCGCGCGGACCACGTCGCCCTTCTTGACCCCCGCGTTGGGGAGTGCCTGCTTCACGGCGGCCACGATCACATCGCCCACCTCGGCGGTGTCGGCACCGGAGCGTCCCAGCACCGTGATGCATTCGATGATTCGCGCGCCGGTGTTGTCGGCGACGCGCAGCCGCGTGTATTGGCGGATCATCAGCCGACCAGCTCCTCGTGGGAGCCGCGCGCAACGATCTCGACCACGCGCCAGCGCTTCTCTGCGGAGAGCGGGCGGCTCTCCTCGATGCGCACCGTGTCACCGACTCGCGCCTGATTCGCCTCGTCGTGCGCCTTGAACTTGCTCGACAGGCGTACCACGCGCTTGTAGATCGGGTGGCGCTGGAGCCGCTCGACGCTCACCACCACCGTCTTGTCCATCTTGTCGGACACCACGCGTCCGAGCTTCGTTCTGCGTTTGCCCTGCATCAGCTCGCCTTCTCCTGGTCGGCAGCTGCGGCCGCGGCCGCGTGCTGACGCTCCGTCATCACGGTCAGGATCCGGGCGATCCGTCTGCGGGTCGCGGGGAGCCTGCTGTAGTTCTTCTCCTGCCGCGTGGCCAGGTCGAAGCGGATCTTCCAAAGCTCCTGCTTCGCGTCTACCAGTGCGCTCTCCAGGTCCTTGTCCGAGAGCGCGCGGACCTCATTGATGTCCATGCTCGACGCCCTCCTTCACCACGAACCTGGTCGGAATCGGCAGCTTGTGGCTCGCCAACCGCATTGCCTCGCGCGCGATCTGCTCGGGGACGCCGGACATCTCGAACATGACCCGCCCCGGCTTGACCACTGCGACCCAGTGGTCGGGGGCGCCCTTGCCGGAGCCCATCCGGACCTCGGCCGGCTTCTTGGTCACCGGCTTGTCGGGAAAGACCCGGATCCAGATCCGGCCTCCCCGCTTGATGTGATGGGTCATCGCGCGACGTGCCGCCTCGATCTGGCGGCTCGTCAGCCAACAGACCTCCTCGGCCATCAGGCCAAAGTCGCCAAAGCTCACGTTGGTGCCGCCCTTGGCCATCCCGGCCCGGCGACCGCGCTGCACCTTGCGATGCTTGACGCGCTTGGGCATCAGCATCGGTCAGGCCTCCCCGCGGCTGGTCGCCGGCTCGGCCGCCGAAACCGTCTCGCGCGATGCTGCCGGCTCACGCGTGGCTGAGCTCGTCCGACGAGCACCGCCGCGCGCCGGTCGCGTCCGCTCGCGCGGCTCGGTGCGGGCCGAGCCCGGCCGGTCCCCGAGCTGCTCGCCACGGTAGATCCAGACCTTGACCCCGATGCGGCCATAGGTGGTGCGCGCATGCACGACTCCGTAGCTGATATCGGCGCGCAGCGTGCCGAGCGGGATGCGACCCTCGCGATCCCATTCCGTGCGGCTCATCTCCGAGCCTCCCAGCCGGCCGGAGACCTGGACCTTGACCCCCTTGGCGCCCGCCTTGATCGTCCGCTGGATCGACTGCTTGATCGCCTTGCGGAAAGCGATTCGTCGCTCAAGCTGTCCCGCCACGTTCTGGGCGACGAGGACCGCATCGAGCTCGGGCTGGAGGATCTCCTTGATCTCGAGCTTCACCTTCTTGTCCGTGAGCTTGCCGACCGAGGTGCGCAACAGCTCCACGTTCGCGCCGCCCTTGCCGATCACGATGCCCGGCTTTGCCGAGTGGACGGTGACCGTCACATGGTTGATGCCGCGCTCGATCTCGAGCTGGCTGACGCTGGCGTTGGCCAGCTGCTTGGCGACGAGCTGACGGATCCGCATGTCCTCCTGGAGCAGGGTGGCGTAGTCGCGGTCCGCGTACCACTTGGCCAGCCAGGGCTTGATGACACCGATCCGGAAGCCGTAAGGGTGAACCTTGTGACCCATCTAGGCATCCTCCCGGTCAGCCACGGCGATGGTGATGTGGCTGGTTCGCTTCAGCACTTGAAAGTAACGGCCCTGCGCGCGGGGCCGTCCCCGCTTGAGGGTCGGCCCCTCATCCGCCACGGCGCTCGCCACGTGGAGGTCGTCGGCGGACAGGTTGAAGTTGTTCTCGGCGTTGGCGGTCGCACTCTTCAGGACCTTGGCCACGTCGCGCGCGGCGGCATTCGGCAGGAAGCGAAGGATGGCAGCCGCCTCCTCGACCGGCTTATCCCGGATCAGGTCGGTCACCAGCCGCACTTTGCGCGGGCTGATGCGGATGTACTTGGCCGTGGCGATAACGCGCATCGATCCCGTCCTACTTCAGCGCCGATGAGCGTTCGGTAGCCTTGCCATGGCCACGGTACGTGCGCGTCGGGGCGAATTCGCCCAAGCGGTGGCCAACCATGTTCTCGGTGATGAACACCGGCACGTGACGTCGCCCGTCGTGAATGGCGAGGGTATGACCGATCATCTGCGGGAAGATGACCGATGCCCGCGACCAGGTCTTCAGGACCCGCCGTTCGTTGCGTTTGTTCATCTCGTCGATGCGGCCGATCAGGCGCGCGTCGACGAACGGTCCCTTCTTGACGGAACGACTCATCGAGGCCTCCTAACCCCGCCCGTACCGACGGCGGACGATCATCTTGTTGGTGGACTTGTTGCGGCGGGTGCGGAGCCCCATCGCCGGCTTGCCCCATGGCGTCTTGGGCGGCATGCCGGTCGGCGACTTTCCCTCACCGCCGCCGTGCGGATGGTCGTTGGGATTCATCACCACGCCGCGCACCGTCGGGCGGCGGCCCATGTGCCGGCTGCGGCCGGCCTTGCCGATGTTCTGGTTCTCGTGATCGAGGTTGCTCACCTGGCCAATGGTCGCCATGCACTCCGCCCGCACGCGGCGCACCTCCCCGGACGGGAGCCGGATGGTGGCCATCTCCCCCTCCTTGGCGAGCAGCTGGGCGCTGCTGCCGGCGCTGCGCACGATCTGGCCGCCGCGCCCCGCGCGCAGCTCGATGTTGTGGATCTGGGTGCCGAGCGGTATCCGCGCCAGCGGCATCGCGTTGCCGACTCGAGCGTCGACATCGGTCCCCGAGACGACGGTGTCGCCGACCCCAAGGCCATGCGGCAGCAGCATGTAGCGCTTCTCCCCATCCACGTAGTGGAGCAGGGCGATCCGCGCGGAGCGGTTCGGGTCGTACTCGACGGTCGCGATCCTGGCCGGCACCCCGAGCTTGTCGCGCCGCCAGTCGATGAGGCGGTACAGGCGCTTGTGCCCGGCTCCCTGGTGGCGGACCGTGAGCTTGCCCTGAGCATTGCGACCGGCGTGGCGCAGCAGCCGCTCGGTGAGCGGCTTGTGCGGCATATCGGTGGTGATCTCCTCGAACGTGGGGCGCGTCATCTGGCGCACGCCCGGGCTCGTGGGTCGGTAGTTCCGCAATGGCATGGTTGGCTATACCGCCTCGAAGAGCTCGATCTTCTGTCCGGGGGCGATGCTGACCACCGCCTTCCGCCAGCCCGGCACGATGCCGGGGGTGCGGCGTCCGCGCCGCTTCTGCTTGGGCTTGACGCTCTGCACCCGTACGTCGAGGACGGTCACCTTGAACGCTCCCTCGACCGCGGCCTTGATCTCGAACTTGTTCGCATCGCGGCGCACCGCGAACGTGTAGTTGCCGCGCTCGGTCTCGGCCATGCTCTTCTCGCTGATCACCGGGCGCAGCAGGACGTCGTGCAGGCTGATGGCGGTCATGCGTAGACCTCCCGCGACCGGGCCAGCGCCTCGCGCGTGAAGATGATCGTGTCGGCCTCGAGGATGTCGACCACGTTCAGGCTGTGGGCAAGCACGACCCGCACCTCGCGCAGGTTGGCGCACGAACGCTCCACCAGCTCATCGCGTGCGGGGAGCACGACCAGGACCTTGCCCTCGGCCTTCCAGGCCTCCAGGCGACCGATGACGTCGCGCGTCCTGACCTCGTTGAGACCGAAGCCCTCGATCACTCGCAGCGCCCCGTCCGCCTGCTTGGCAGACAGGACCCCGCGCAACGCTGCGCGACGCATCTTGGCAGGCATCTTCTGCTCGTAGCCCCGGGGGTGAGGCCCGAAGGCAACCCCGCCGCCGGCCCAGTGCGGGGCGCGACGGCTTCCCTGCCGCGCCCGGCCGGTGCCCTTCTGACGCCACGGCTTTGCGCCGCCGCCGGACACCTCGGCGCGGGTCAGCGTGTCGGCGGTTCCGCGGCGGCGACCGGCCAGCTGTCGGACCACCGCCTGGTGGATAAGCGACTCGTTGACCGGAGCGGCGAACAGCGTCTCGGGGAGATCGATCTGCTCACCCTGCTTGCCGTTGGGCGCAAGGATCTTGGTGCTCGGCATCGTCATCTCGCCTTCTGGATCAGCAGCAGGCCATTGCGCGCGCCCGGCACGGCACCCCTGACCAGGATCAGGTTGCGCTCGCTGTCGACGCGCACCACGGTCAGCTTCTTGACGGTGACCTGCTCGTGGCCGAGGTGGCCGGCCATGCGGGTGTTCTTGAACACGCGGCCCGGGGTGGTGCCGGCGCCCACCGACCCCGGCGCGCGGTGATGGTCGGAGCCGTGGGTCTTGGGGCCGCGGTGGAAATTGTGCCGCTCGATAACTCCCGCGAATCCCTTGCCCTTGCTCATGCCGGTCACATCGACCAGCTCGCCGGCCTCGAAGAGTGAGACGTCGAGCTGCTGCCCAGGCTCGTAGCCATCGGTCGAGTCGACCCGCACCTCGCGGACCGCGGCCGGACGCTGCCGGTTGCGCTCGAGGTGCTTGAACTGCCCGGCGACCGGCTTGGTCAGCCGCTTGGCGGTGCCGCCGGCGAGCTGCAGCGCGAGGTAGCCGTCCTGCTCGAGGCTGCGCAGCCGCGCCACCGTGTTCGGGGCAGCCTCGATGACGCTCACCGGGACGACGCTTCCGTCGTCACCGAAGATGCGAGTCATCCCCAGCTTGCGTCCGATCAATCCTGCCGGCACTTCGTACGAACTTTCCTTCCTGGTCTACCGATGAAGAGGGGCGCACCGAGCGCCCCGTCCTCACATCTTGATCTCGATGTCCACGCCAGCGGCCAGGCTGAGCCGCATCAGCGCATCCACGGTCTTGGTCGAGGGATCGATGATGTCGATCAGTCGCTTGTGGGTCCTGATCTCGAACTGCTCCCGTCCGTCCTTGTGGACGAAGGGGCCGCGTATCACCGTGTACTTCTCGATCCGGGTCGGCAACGGCACCGGTCCCGCCACATCGGCGCCGGTGCGCTGCGCCGTCTCCACGATCTGCTCGGCCGACTGGTCGAGGAGCTTGTGGTCGTACGCCTTGAGCCTGATGCGGATGCGCTGCTTGGCCATCGTCTGATCTACGCGGTCAGCTCTGTGATGACGCCGGCACCGACCGTGTGGCCGCCTTCGCGAATCGCGAAGCGCTGCCCCTGCTCGATGGCGATCGGCGTGATCAGCTCGACGTCAATGTTCACGTTGTCGCCGGGCATGATCATCTCCACCCCGGCGGGAAGCTTGATCGCCCCGGTGACATCGGTCGTGCGGAGGTAGAACTGCGGCCGATAACCGGCGTAGAACGGCGTGTGGCGGCCGCCCTCCTCCTTGGACAGGACGTATACCTCGGCCTTGAACTTGGTGCCGGGCTTGACGCTCCCCGCCTTGGCGAGGACCTGGCCGCGCTCGAGCTCGTCGCGCTCGATGCCGCGCAGCAGCAGCCCGACGTTGTCGCCCGCCTGCCCCTCGTCGAGGGTCTTCTTGAACATCTCGACGCCGGTCACCACCAGCGGGCGGCTCTTGGCGTGGATCCCGACCAGCTCGACGGTCTCGCTGGTCTTGACGATGCCGCGCTCGATCCGGCCGGTGGCCACCGTGCCGCGGCCCTTGATCCCGAACACGTCCTCGATCGGCATCAGGAACGGCTTGTCGACGTCGCGCTGCGGGGTGGGGATATACGAATCGACCGCCTCCATCAGCTCCTTGATCGAGGCGTACTCCGGGGCGTCGGGATCGGTGCTCGACGACTCGAGCGCCTTGAGCGCCGAGCCGCGGATGACCGGGACGTCGTCACCGGGGAACTCGTACTTGCTGAGGAGCTCACGCACCTCCATCTCGACCAGATCGATGAGCATCTCGTCGTCGACCATGTCTACCTTGTTCAGGTAGACCACCAGCGACGGCACCTCCACCTGGCGAGCGAGAAGGATGTGCTCGCGGGTCTGGGGCATCGGGCCGTCGGCCGCCGAGACGACCAGGATGGCGCCGTCCATCTGGGCCGCGCCGGTGATCATGTTCTTGATGTAGTCCGCGTGGCCGGGGCAGTCGACGTGGGCATAGTGGCGGTTCGCCGTCTGGTACTCGACGTGGCTGATGGCGATGGTGATCCCGCGCTGGCGCTCCTCGGGAGCATTGTCGATCGAGTCGAAGGCCCGAAAGTCAGCCCCGCCGGACAGCGCGAGGTATTTGGTGATCGCCGCCGTCAGGGTGGTCTTGCCGTGGTCGACGTGACCGATGGTGCCCACGTTCACGTGCGGCTTGCTGCGGTCGAACTTCTGCTTGGCCATGGCTCTCTTTCGTCGCTCCTCTTCTCGGTCGCTTAGCTCTTGGACTTCGCGATCAGCTCGTTGGCGAGGTTGTTGGGTACTACGGCGTAGTGCGAGAACTCCATCGAGTACACCGCCCGCCCCTGGGTCATGCTCCGCAGCTCGGTGGCGTAGCCGAACATCTCCGCGAGTGGCACGTGCGCCCGGATCACCCGGGAGCTGGCGCGCTCGTCGATCCCCTCGATCTGTCCGCGCTTGCTGTTCAGGTTGCCGATGACGTCCCCCATGAACTCCTCGGGGGTCACCACCTCGACCCGCATGATCGGCTCGAGGATCGCCGGGTTCGCCTTGACGACTCCCGATTTGGCCGCCATCGACCCGGCGATCTTGAAGGCCATCTCGGATGAGTCGACCTCGTGGTACGACCCGTCGATGAGCGTCGCCTTGAGGTCGATCACCGGGTAGCCGGCGACCACGCCGCCGGCGAGGGCGTCACGGATGCCCTCCTCGATCGGCTTCCAGAACTCCCGAGGGACGCTGCCACCCACGATCTTGCTCTCGAATGTGAACCCGGTGCCGCGCTCGAGCGGCTCCAGGGTGATGACCGCGTGCCCGTACTGGCCCTTGCCCCCGGTCTGACGCACGAAGCGGCCCTCGGCACGCACCGCCTGGCGGATCGCCTCGCGGTAGCTCACCTGCGGGCGGCCGACGTTGGCCTGCACCTTGAACTCGCGCAGCATGCGGTCGACGATCACCTCCAGGTGCAGCTCACCCATGCCGGCGATGCGCGTCTGGCCGCTCTCCTGGTCCGTGCTGACCCGGAACGTCGGGTCCTCCTCCGCCAGGCGCTGCAGCGCGATCGCCATCTTGTCCTGGTCGGCCTTGGTCTTGGGCTCCACGGCGAGCTCGATGACCGGCTCGGGGAAGGTGATCGCCTCCAGCACGATCGGCTTCGCCTCGTCGCAGAGCGTGTCGCCGGTGAACGTGTTCTTCAGGCCGACCGCGGCCGCGATGTCTCCGGCGCCGACCTGCTCGATCTCCTCGCGGTGGTTGGCATGCATCTGCAGGATGCGCCCGATGCGCTCCTTCTGGCCCTTGCTCGAGTTGTAGACGTACGAGCCGGTCTTCAGCGTCCCCGAATAGACGCGGAAGAAGGCCAGCTTGCCGACGTAGGGGTCGGCGGCGATCTTGAACGCGAGCGCGGCGAAGGGCTCGTTCGGATCGGTATGGCGCTCCGTCGGCTCGCCGCGGCGCGGGTCGAGGCCGGTCACGGCGGGCACGTCAAGCGGCGAGGGCAGATAGTCGATGACCGCGTCGAGCATCGGCTGCACGCCCTTGTTCTTGAGGGCCGATCCGCACAGCACCGGCACGATCTGGTAGTTGAGGGTCCCCGCCCGCAGCGCTCGACGGATCTGGTCGACGCCGATCGCCTCGGCCTCGAGGTACTTGTGCGCGATCTCGTCATCGAGGTCGGCCAGCGCCTCGATCATCTTCTCGCGCCACTCCTCGGCGACCCCCGCCACCTCCGGAGGGATGTCGCCCACCTCGATCTGGTCTCCAAGGTCGTTGCCGTAGGTGATCGCCCGCATGTTGATCAGGTCAACCACGCCGCGGAACGTGTCCTCGCCACCGATCGGAACCTGGACCGGGACGCCCCTGGCGCCCAGCCGATCACGGATCATGTCGACCACCCGCCAGAAGTCGGCGCCGGTCCGGTCGAGCTTGTTGACGAAGCAGAAGCGCGGCACGTGATAGCGATCCGCCTGCCGCCAGACGGTCTCCGACTGCGGCTCGACGCCGGCCACGCCATCGAACACGACGACCGCTCCATCGAGCACGCGAAGGCTCCGCTCCACCTCGACTGTAAAATCCACGTGGCCGGGCGTGTCGATCAAGTTGATTCGATGGTCGGCCCAGAAGCAGCTCGTCGCGGCGGCGGTGATGGTGATCCCCCGCTCCTGCTCCTGCTCCATCCAGTCCATGGTTGCGGCGCCCTCGTGGACCTCGCCGATCTTGTAGATCTTCTTGGTGTAGAACAGGATCCGCTCGGACACGGTCGTCTTGCCCGCGTCGATATGGGCAATGATCCCGATGTTTCGCACACCGCTCAGGCCGGTGATGGCCGCCGATGCAGCCGCGCGCTGGCGCTGGTCCACTGCGCTCACCACTTGAAGTGGCTGAAGGCCTTGTTCGCCTCCGCCATGCGGTGTGTATCCTCGCGCCGCTTGACCGCCGCACCGATCCCGTTGGCGGCGTCCATGAACTCGCCGGCGAGCTTGTCGGACATGCTCTTGCCGTTGCGCTTGCGGGCCGACTCGATCAACCAGCGCATGCCGAGGCTGATGCGTCGATCGGCGCGGACCTCGACCGGGATCTGGTAGGTGGAGCCACCGACACGCTTGGGCTTGACCTCGATGAGCGGCATGGCGTTGCGCAGCGCCGCCTCCATGACCTCCACTCCGGAGCGCCCGGCCTGCGACTCGCAGCGCGCGATCGCATCCTCGAGGATCCGCGCCGCCAGCTGTCGCTTGCCGCCGCGCATCAGCTTGTTCGTGAGCTGATCGATGGTCAGCGCGGTGCCGGCCAACGGCTCCTCGTACTTGCTCTTGCGCGCGATGGTCGGACGACGAGGCACGAGCTAGGCCTTCCCGGGCGTCTTCGCGCCGTACTTGCTGCGGCTCTGCTTGCGATCGCGGACGCCAGCGGCGTCGAGGGTGCCGCGGATGATGTGATATCGGACCGCCGGCAGGTCGCGCACCCGTCCGCCCCGCACCAGGACCACGGAGTGCTCCTGGAGGTTGTGCCCGATGCCGGGAATGTAGGCGGTCACCTCGACGCCGTTCGTCAGCCGCACGCGTGCCACCTTGCGCAGCGCCGAGTTCGGCTTCTTGGGCGTGCGCGTCATGACCTGCAGGCAGACACCGCGACGCTGCGGCGCCCCGCGCCCTTCCGAGGCGGTCTGCTCCAGGTTGTTGAAGGTGCGGCGCAGCGCGCGCGCCTTGACCTTCTTGCTGACCGGCAGACGGCCCTTGCGGACCAGCTGGCTGATCGTCGGCAACGAGAACCTCGCGTTCGTTCGGGCTGGTGCATTCGGCGGATGAGATGGACACCGTCGGCGAGCCATCAGGGGTTCCGGGGTGGGAGCCCGGCTCGAGCGCGGCGGACGTGCCCCGAGGGCACACACGAAGGCGCCCCGCTCCGCGAGACACCGAGCGCGAAGTATAGGTCTGGGGGAGATCGAGTGTCAAACGATCGGAGTCGAAACGCCGGCCTCGTGCAGGCCCGCCGCGTCGCCGTCGGTCGAGCCCCATCCGGCGGCGGGAAAGCGGGCCCGTGGGCGCAGGGTGGTGCGTCCGAGCACCACCGTCTGCGGCACGGATCTGGACACCACCCTGGCGGCCGACCACACTCCGCCCACTCGCGTGTCGCTCGCCCCGCGACCGGCCGGCGAGCGGCCCCGGCGGGCCGCCTGAGGAGGTGATGGGTCGTGACCGCCCGAGGTCGCCGGCTGATCGGCATCCCGGCCGCGATCATCATCGTGCTCAGCGCAGCCTCCGCGGCGGCGGCCGCGCCGGTCAATCCCGCGCCGGGCTGCAAATCGCTCACTCGCTTCGAACGGGACGACTTTCCCCGCCGGCCGAAGGTGACCAACCAGTGGAACCCGCTGGTGCCCGGGACGCAGCTCATCATGGAGGGACACGCCAACCGCGGTGGAGGGCTGCTGCCGCACCGCACGATCCTCACCGTCACCGACCTGACCAAGGTCATCGACGGCGTGCGGGCCGTCGTCCTGCTCGACCAGGACTACAACCAGGGCAGGCTGTCAGAGGCGGAGCTCGCCTTCCACGCCGAGGACGATGACGGCAACGTCTGGAACCTCGGCGAGTACCCGGAGGTCTACGCCGGCGGACGGTTCATGGGCGCGCCGGACACCTGGATCGCCGGAGTGGCGGGCGCCACGGCAGGGGTGATGATGAGGGCGCACCCGCGGCTCGAGACCTCGAGCTACCGCCAGGGCCGCGCGCCGAGCATCGAATTCTACGACTGCGCCAGCGTGTTCCGAACCGGACAGCGGGCCTGCCTCCCCTCCCGCTGCTACGACCGCGTCCTGGTCACCGATGAGTGGAGCCCGCTCGATCCGGAAAGCGGCCACCAGCGCAAGTACTACGCACCGGGCATCGGCAACATCAAGATCACCGCGGTCGGCGATCCGGAGGGGGAGACGCTGGTCCTGGCCAGCGTGGCGCACATCGGGGCTGCGGCGCTGGCTGTGGCGCGCGCCAAGGCGTTGAGCATGGACCGCCGCGCCTACCGGGTCAGCGCCGTGTATCGTCGGACGCCACCCGCGGAATAGGAACGCACCGGCCATCTCGCAGGTGCCGCGCCGGGGCGGGCTCGCGTGTCCTGCCCGCCACCAGCTCGGACCGGGTGGGGTTGACACCCGGGCGCCGCCGAGCTGCAGCGCGTTCCCTGTTTGCGTGCGGAGCAACGTATGACGGGAGATCGCCATCTTCGAACGACGCACCGATCGCCTCCTTTCCCTGCCGATGGCGCTTGCCCTGTCGCTGGCCGGATGCGGCGTGCCGACCGCCACGCCGCCCGACACGCATTCGGCGGCAGCCCTGCGCCCCCGATCGCCCTTGCAATCGGCCCGGTCGGCCAACCCGACTCCGTACGCTCGGCTTCCCGCGCCGGCCCTGGCACTGCGCGTCGAGCTCCTTGCCGCGCGCCTGCCATATGCGCTCAGCCGGGCGGTCGCCGTCGCCGATGGCGGCCGGGTCCTGGTCTGCGGCGGCCTGACGGTCAGCGGAGCGACGACCGGCGCCATTCTCAGCATCGATCTCGATACGATGCGGATCCGCGAAGTCGGTCGCCTGGCAGCGCCAGTCCATGACGCGGCGACTGCCTCGCTCGGAGGAGCGCAGCTGATCTTCGGCGGCGGCGGCGCAGTGCCCGAGGCGACCGTCCAGCGACTCGAGGGCAACGGATCGGTCGTGGTCGGAAGCCTGCCCGCGCCACGCGCCGACCTGGCCGCGATCGCGGTCGGCGGGGCAGTGGTGGTCGCCGGCGGCGGTACCGCCGCCGGCGCGGACAGCCGTCTGCTCGTCACCCGGGACGGCGCCCGGTATCGAACCCTCGCGACGCTGCCGGTGCCGGTGCGCTATCCCGCGGTCGGGGTCATCGATGGCAGCCTGTACGTCATCGGCGGCGCGACGTCGACCGGCGACAGCGACGCCATCCAACGTCTCGACCCGGTGACCGGGCGCGTGCGCGTCATCGGGCATCTGCCGGTCCCGATCTCACACGCAGTGGCGCTGAGCATCGGCGGCAGCCTGTTCGTCATTGGCGGCCGGAGCGGGGGAACCGCGCGCGACGGCATCTGGCGGGTCGAAGGCGCCTCCGGGCGGGTTGCCCCCGCCGGCAGACTCCCGATCGCCCTCTCCGATGTGGCCGCCGTGGTCGTTGGCGGTCGAGCCTTCCTCATCGGCGGTGAAGCCGACGGCGTGCTGAGCTCGATCGTCTCGCTGAGCCCGCCCTGATCGTCCGATCTCGACGCGCCGGCGGGAACGGGAGCCGCCGGCTCAGGCCGGCGCCTCCTCCTCCTGCTTGACATCGGTGATCTCGGCGTCGAAGGCCTCTTCGGCCTCGGTCACCGACTCTCCGGCATCGGTCGAGTCGACAGCCACAGCATCCACACCATCGGTCTCGCCGGTGAGGAAGGTCATGGCCGCCTGCCGCTCCCGCTCTGCCTCCGCCTCCTCCGGCGGGAGCTCGCGAGCACGCGCCGCCGCGAGAGCACGTGCCGCGGCACCGGTCCCGGCCGGGATCAGCTTGCCGATGATCACGTTCTCCTTGAGCCCGAGCAGGTGATCCTTGGCGCCGTTGATCGCCGCCTCGGTCAGCACCCGCGTCGTCTCCTGGAAGGAGGCGGCGGCTAGGAAGGAGCTGGTGTTGAGCGAGGCCTTGGTCACGCCCAGAAGCACCGTCTGAGCAGTGGCCGGCTCCCCGCCCTCGGCGAGCACCCGGTTGTTCGTCTCCTCGAACTCGAAGCGGTCGATCAGCTCGGACGGGAGCAGCTCGGTGTCGCCCGCACTGTCGACCGTCACCTTGCGAAGCATCTGCCGGACGATGATCTCGACGTGCTTGTCGTTGATCGAGACGCCCTGGGATCGGTACACCTTCTGCACCTCGCCGACCAGGAAACGCTGGACAGTGTCCACGCCCTTGATCAGCAGCAGGTCCTTGGGATTCAGCGAGCCCTCGGTCAGCGGCTGACCGGCGATCACCTCCTCGCCGGTCTCGACCCGCAGCCGGGCTGAGTGCGGCACGGCGTACTCGCGGGTGTCCACGTCCTCCGAGTGTAGGACCAGGCTGTTCCCCTTGCGGGTCACGCGGCCCGCGGTCGGGGCCTTGACCTCGACCACGTCCTCGCCCTCCCCGACCCGGGCGAGGAGCTGCCCCTCGCCCACCTCGTCGCCCGAGGCGACGAGCACCTCGTGCTTGGCGGTCAGCTTGAAGGGCGTGTCGTACGTTTCCCGATGGGTGACCCGCACCGTGATCGGCTGATCCTGCCCGGTGCGCGCCACCTCTACCACGCCGTCGATCTCGCTCATCGTGGCCTGACCCTTGGGGATCCGCGCCTCGAATAGCTCCTCGACACGCGGCAGGCCCTGCGTGATGTCCTCGCCGGCCACGCCGCCGGTGTGGAAGGTCCGCATCGTGAGCTGCGTGCCGGGCTCACCGATCGACTGAGCGGCGATGATCCCCACCGCCTGGCCGAGCTCGACCAGCCGGCCGGTGGCAAGGTTGCGGCCGTAGCACATCCGGCACACGCCGTGACGCGCCACGCAGGTCAGCGGCGCGCGGACGCTGACCCGATCGATGCCCGCTTCCACGATCCGCGAGATGGCGGCCTCGTCGAGCTCCTCGTTGCGGCCCAGGATCTTCTCGCCGGTCTTCTCGTCGACCACGTCCAAGGCGGCCATGCGCCCCACCAGCCGATCGCCGAACGGCTCTGGGATCTGGCGCGACTCCTCCTCGGTGATCCACGTGCCCAGGTCGGTCTCGCAGTCGTCCTCGCGAGTGATGACGTCCTGCGCGACGTCCACGAGGCGCCGCGTGAGGTACCCCGAGTCGGCGGTGCGCAGCGCGGTGTCGGCCAGGCCCTTGCGAGCGCCGTGGCTCGAGATGAAGTACTCGAGGACCGACATGCCCTCTCGCAGGTTGCTGCGGATCGGGAGATCGATGATCCGCCCCGAGGGGTCGGCCATCAGGCCACGCATCCCGGCCAGCTGGTGCACCTGGGTCACGTTGCCGCGCGCGCCGGAGTGGGTGATCATCCACACCGAGCCTCGGCGGTCGAGACCGGCGAGCATGTGCTTGGTGACCTGGTCGGTCGTCTCGCGCCAGACCTCGACGGTCTGGCTGTAGCGCTCCTCGTCGGTGATGAAGCCGCGACGAAACTCGCGCTCGATATCGGTCACCCGGCCGTCGGCCTTCGACAGCAGCGCGGCCTTCTCCTTGGGGACCGCCATGTCCTCGATGCCGATGGTGATCCCGGCCAGCGTCGCATAGTGGAACCCGACGCCCTTGATGCCATCGACCAGGCTGGCGGTAGCCGCCGGCCCGAGGTCGCGATAGCAGCGCGCGATCAGGTCCTTCAGCGCGCGCCGGTCCATCACCTGGTTGACGTAGCCCAGCTCGCGCGGAATGACGGTGTTGAAGATCACCCGACCCGGGGTGGTCTCGATGAGCTCCAGCCGGGATGCCCCGGCCCCGTCGTCGCCGCCCTCGGCGTCCCACGTCTCGAGCTCGACCCGGACCGTGGACTGCACGTGGACGTGCCCCAGCTGGGCGGCCATGATCGCCTCATCGGCGCTGCTGAAGGCCTTTCCTTCGCCCTTGCCGCCGACCGAGTCGACGGTCAGGTAGTAGCAGCCCAGGACCATGTCGTGGGTGGGCGACACCACCGGCGACCCGTCCGCGGCCGACAGCAGGTTCTGGGTGGAGAGCATCAGCTCCTTCGCCTCGCGCTGCGCGGCGGTGGAGAGCGGAACATGGACCGCCATCTGGTCCCCGTCGAAGTCCGCGTTGAAGGCGAAGCAGACGAGCGGATGGATCTGGATCGCGGAGCCCTCCACCAGGGTCGGCATGAAGGCCTGGATCCCCAGGCGGTGGAGTGTCGGGGCGCGGTTGAGGAGCACCGGGTGATCGCGGATCACCTCCTCAAGGACGTCCCAGACCTCGGGACGTACGCGCTCCACGATGCGCTTGGCGCTCTTGATGTTGTGCGCAAAGCCCTTCTCGACCAGCTGCCGCATGACGAACGGCTTGAACAGCTCGAGGGCCATCTTCTTGGGCAGGCCGCACTGGTGGAGCTTCAGCTCCGGGCCGACCACGATCACCGATCGGCCGGAGTAGTCGACCCGCTTGCCGAGCAGGTTCTGCCGGAAGCGGCCCTGCTTGCCCTTCAGCATGTCGCTCAGGCTCTTGAGCCGATGGTTGCCGGTGCCGGCGATGGCGCGCCCGCGGCGGCCATTGTCGATCAGCGCGTCGCACGCCTCCTGGAGCATCCGCTTCTCGTTGCGGATGATGATCTCCGGCGCCTCCAGGTCAAGGAGGCGGCTGAGGCGGTTGTTGCGGTTGATGACCCTCCGGTAGAGGTCGTTCAGGTCGGAGGTCGCGAATCGGCCGCCGTCGAGCTGCACCATCGGGCGCAGGTCGGGCGGGATGACCGGCAGGGTGGACAGGATCATCCACTCCGGACGCGCTCCGCTCTTGCGGAAGGCCTCGATCAGGCGCAGGCGCTTGATCGCCTTCTTGCGGCGCTGCCCGGAGGTCTGGCGCATCTCGACGTGGAGCTTCTGCGCCAGCTCGTCCAGGTTGAGCTGCTCGATGATCTTCTTGACCGCCTCCGCGCCCATGCCCGCGTCGAAGAGACGGCCGAATCGCTCCGAGTAGCTGCGGAACTCGGACTCGGTGAGGGTCTGCAGGACCTTGATCTCGTTGAGTGCCTGCCGCTCGTTGCGTGCCCACAGCCGCGCGTCGTCGGTCTCGCGCTGCACGTGCTCGCGCTCGGTGGCAAGGGCCTCGTCGATCCCGCCCGTCAGATCGGCAATCGCCGCGTCGCGCTTCTCGGTCGCATGCGCCTTTGCCTGCTTGACGTCGGCATCGAGCGCCTCCACCTCGGCCTGCACGGCCTTGCGGAGCCCGCTCAGCGCGTCCTTCGTCGCGTCCCCGGTGTGGGCGATCACCTCGCCGGTCGGGGCGAACACGATCTCCTCGGTGACCGTCTTGCCGGCCGCCTTAAGGCTCGCCTCGAGCTGCTGCGCGGCGCTCGCCAGCTCCTCGCTGCGCGCGGCGAAGCGGTCATCATGGCGGCGCGTCTCGGCCTGGTGGGCCGAATCGACCTCCGCCCGCTTGTCGGCCACCGCGCCCTCCAGCTCGGCGCGCTTGTCGTCGACGATCCCCTGCGCGTGGCGGATCCGGTCGTTCAGCTCCTCGTCGATGCGCGCCACGGCGCGGTCACGCTCGTGCTCGTCGACGCGGGTCACCACGTACAGCGCGAAGTAGAGGATGCGCTCCAGGTTTCGGGGGCTGATGTCGAGCAGGATGCCGAGCCGCGACGGAGTTCCCTTGAAGTACCAGATGTGACTCACCGGCGAGGCGAGCTTGATGTGCCCCATCCGCTCACGCCGCACCTTGCTGCGCGTCACCTCGACGCCGCACTTGTCGCAGATGATGCCCTTGTAACGGATCCGCTTGTACTTGCCGCAGTAGCACTCCCAGTCCTTGGTCGGACCGAAGATGCGCTCGTCGAAGAGGCCGTCCTTCTCCGGCTTCAACGTGCGGTAGTTGATCGTCTCCGGCTTGGTAACCTCGCCAGACGACCAGCCCTTGATCTGATCGGGGGACGCGAGGCTGATCCGGATCGCGTCGAAATTGTTGACTTCGAGCATGAGCGGCTACGACTCCTGCGGCACGGTGGCCGCGTCTCGGGCGGCGCGCCGGGGCTGACCGAGCTCCGGCGACGGGATGGACCGATGGGAACGAGCCACCACACCTCTGCGGTGCCGCGGCCCGTGATCGCTATTCTTCAAAACCCTGGAGGTTGATACCGCCGAGATCGGGAAGCGGGTAGCTCCCGGTGTCCTCGACGAAGCGGATCTCTTCCTCGTTCTCGTTGAGGATCTCGACGCTCAGGCCGAGCGCCTGCAGCTCCTTGATGAGCACCTTGAATGATTCCGGGACGCCGGGCGAGTTGATCTCCTCGCCCTTGACGATGGCTTCGTAGGTCTGCACGCGACCCACCACGTCGTCCGACTTCACGGTCAGCAGCTCCTGGAGGATGTTGGCGGCGCCGTACGCCTCGAGCGCCCAGACCTCCATTTCCCCGAAGCGCTGTCCGCCGAACTGCGCCTTGCCACCCAGCGGCTGCTGGGTGATGAGGCTGTACGGTCCGGTGGACCGGGCGTGGATCTTGTCCTCGACCAGGTGGTGGAGCTTCAGCATGTAGATGTAGCCGACCGTCACCCGATGGTCGAACTGGTCGCCGGTCCGGCCGTCGTACAGGACCGTCTTGCCGTCGGTCGGCAGGTTGGCCTGCGCGAGACGCTGCTCGATGTGCTCCTCGCGGGCACCGTCGAAGACCGGTGTCGCGGCCTTCAGCCCGAGGACCTTCATGGCCCAGCCGAGGTGAGTCTCCAGGATCTGGCCGATGTTCATCCGCGAGGGGACGCCGAGCGGATTGAGGACGATGTCGACCGGGGTGCCGTCGGGCATGAAGGGCATGTCCTCGAGCGGCAGGATCTTGGCGATCACGCCCTTGTTGCCGTGGCGCCCCGCCATCTTGTCGCCGACCGCGATCTTCCGCTTCTGGGCCACGCTGACCCGCACCAGCCGGTTCACACCCGGAAGCAGCTCGTCGCCGTTCTCGCGGCTGAACTGCCGGACGTCGACCACGATCCCTCGTTCGCCGTGGGGCAGGCGCAGCGAGCTGTCCTTCACCTCGCGCGCCTTCTCACCGAAGATCGCACGCAGCAGCCGCTCCTCGGCCGTCAGCTCGGTCTCTCCCTTGGGCGTGATCTTGCCGACCAGGATGTCGCCCGGCTTGACCTCCGCCCCCTCGTAGATGATCCCGTCCTCGTCGAGGTTGCGGAGCGACTCCTCGCCGACGTTGGGGATGTCGCGGGTGATCTCCTCGGGGCCGAGCTTGGTGTCGCGGGCCTCGATCTCGTGCTTCTCGATGTGGATGCTGGTGAACAGGTCGTCCTCGACCAGGCGCTCGCTGATCACGATCGCGTCTTCGTAGTTGCCGCCTTCCCACGGGAGGAAGGCGACCAGGATGTTCTGGCCTAGCGCCATCTCGCCACGATCGGTCGATGAGCTGTCGGCGAGCACCTGCTCGGCCGCCACGCGATCGCCAACGTCGACGATCGGTCGCTGGTTGATGCAGGTGCCCTGGTTGCTGCGCAGGAACTTCTTGAGCCGGTACGTGTCGCGCACGTCGCCTTCGTCGCGCTCGACCTGGATGTAGTCGGCGCTGACGCTGACCACGGTGCCCGGCGCCTTGGCGACCACCATCTGCTGGCTGTCGAACGCGGCGCGGTACTCGACCCCGGTGCCGACCACCGGCGACTCCGGCTGGAGGAGCGGGACCGACTGCCGCATCATGTTGGAGCCCATCAGCGCCCGGTTCGCGTCGTCGTGCTCGAGGAACGGGATGAGTGCCGTCGCCACGCTCACGATCTGCTTGGGGCTGACGTCCATGTAGTCCACGTCGTCGGCGGCCTCGATCAGGAACTTGTCGCGGTAGCGCACCATCACCCGCTCCTCGACAAACCGCTGGTCGCCGTCGAGCGGGGCGTTGGCCTGCGCGATGTAGAAGCGCTCCTCTTCGTCGGCCGCCAGGTACTCGATCTCGGCGGTGACCACCGGCCGGACGCGCACCTGGGCGAGCTTGTGCTCCTTGATTGCTGCGAAGAGCTTCTCGTCGATGGCGGTGCCCGCCTTGGCGATCGGCTTCCCGCCGTCGGTCGCGACGAGGTCGTCTGCGAGGACCTGACCGATGGCATCGGCCTGGCGGTCCCGGTGGGAGACGACCTTGCGCACCTTTCGGTACGGCGTCTCGATGAAGCCGTGACGATTGATCTTGCCGTATGTCGCCAGGGAGCCGATCAGACCGATGTTCGGGCCCTCCGGCGTCTCGATCGGGCACATCCGACCGTAGTGCGACGGATGGACGTCGCGGACGTCGAAGCCTGCCCGCTCCCGCGAGAGGCCGCCGGGGCCGAGCGCCGACAGACGCCGCTTGTTGGTCAGCTCGGCGAGCGGGTTGGTCTGATCCATGAACTGCGACAGCTGGCTGCCGCCGAAGAACTCCTTCATGGCGGCCACCACCGGCCGGATGTTGATCAGCGAGTTGGGGGTCGCCTGGTCGGCATCGGTGATCGTCATCCGCTCCTTCACGACGCGCTCCATGCGAAGCAGGCCGATGCGGAACTGGTTCTGGATCAGCTCGCCGTTGGCGCGGATCCGGCGGTTGCCGAGGTGGTCGATGTCATCGGCCTCGCCGCGCCCGTTGTTCAGCTCGACCAGCTTGCCGATGATCGCCACGATGTCGTGCCGGCTGATGACCCGCGACTCGCGCGGATTCTCGGTTTCCTCGGCCGGAAGGTCGACCTTCAGCTTGCGGGCGACATCGGCCAGCGCCTTGTTCAGCTTGTAGCGGCCGACCCGTCCGAGGTCATAGCGCCGGAAGTTGAAGAACAGGCTGGTGACCAGCGCGCGTGCGTTGTCGACGGTCGGCGGATCGCCGGGGCGCAGCTTCTTATAGACCTCGATCAGGGCTTCGTCCTGCGTCGAGGCAGGGTCCTTCTCCAGGGTCAGCGTCACGTACGGATGCTCGGGGTTGTCGTCCGCCGGACCGAACAGGCGGAGGATCTCCTGGTTGTCCTCGAAGCCGACCGCCCGCAGCAAGGTGGTGACCGGGATCTTCCGCTTGCGGTCGACCTTGACGCTGAGCAGGTCCTTGTTGCTCGTCTCGAACTCGAGCCATGCGCCGCGGTTCGGAATCACCTTGGCCGCGAACAGGACACGGCCGGTGGCCGGATCCTCCGCGCCGGTGTAGTAGACGCCCGGCGAGCGGACCAGCTGGCTGACCACGACGCGCTCGGCGCCGTTGATGATGAACGTGCCCTGCTCCGTCATCCACGGGAAATCGCCCATGAAGACGGTCTGGTGCTTGACCTCCTCGGTCTCCTTGATGATCAGGTCGACCTCGACCTTGAGCGGCCGGGAGTAGGTCAGGTCGCGGGTCCGGCACTCTTCCTCGTTGAACTTGGGCTCCTCGAAGTAGTAGTCGCGAAAGTGGAGCTCGAGGTTCTTGCCGGTGAAGTCGGTGATCGGGGTGATCTCGTCGAGGAGCTCGCGGAGGCCGTGCTCGACGAACCAGCGGAAGGATTCGGTCTGGGTCTGGATCAGATTCGGGAGGGGAAGGACCTCCGGAATATGGGAAAAATTCTCACGGCGCGGGGCCAGCTCAAACCGGCTGGCTGACTCGGCCAAGGCCATTCAGGACTCCTCGAAGAGGACATGGTGGGGCGCGGACACGCGAACGAGGAGTATATCAGAGGCGGGCACTTCGTCAAGTGAAGCGCCCGGCCGGTAGTGGCTCAATTTGGATTCGAGGGCCATCGTGGGCAATCGCGGCACGGGAGCCGCTGCGCGGGCGGCCATGACTGAGCTAGAGCAGCGGCTCGAAGGCCGTAACGATGCCGTCCACCAGATTCGCGAAGTTCTGGAGCGTTTCGAGCGCCGGTTCACACTCGATAACCCCCGGCTGGTGGAACGATATGTCGAATCTGAACTTGCGCTCGTGCTTCACTTCCACGTCGAGGGGTTCAAGGAAGAGTTCGTCGCCCACCTTGAGTGGACACATGCGATCGGCGGGCTTCAAGAAGAGCGGGCCCAAAGCTTCGTAGGCAACGATATCGGCCGTTCTGGCGGCTTGGGAATCTCGGAGAGACCCCATGATGTCGACGGCGCGATACCCACCAGCGACTGTCAGTGGCAGATCGTGTTTGTCGGGCTTGTTCAGCTCGTGCAATTGCCGCAGAGCGTGGCCCCTCCCGCCCTCATAAGGCTCGGTTGCGT
The DNA here is from genome assembly GCA_030946825.1 of Chloroflexota bacterium. Lineage (GTDB taxonomy): Bacteria > Chloroflexota > Limnocylindria > QHBO01 > QHBO01 > QHBO01. The sequence continues at coordinate 25,088 of JALYXZ010000178.1, forward strand.
CGAATGCATCTATGGCGGCCTTCCCCGCGCACTTTATGTAAGCGCGACGGACGGTTTCGTAATGCGCGGCGTCCTTGCCGATGGGGAAATAGACCTGATGCTTCGGCTTCGAGCCGCACGCGACCGTCTCAATCCTGTTCGCGAGATAGTCGAGGGGACTCCGCAGATTCTGTATGGCATCGGCCGCGATGGATGCCACGGTGTCGGGGATATCCGTCAACGACGCGACGTAGAAGACGCGCTGGCCACGGTCCGCATCTTCCTTATGCCGGATGACGTAAGGGTGGGTCTGGTAGAAGGCGGTGGCCCGAAGCTGGAAGTCCTCGATGTGCTGCTTGGCCCGGTTGACTTTCGACCGGATACGCTCGATGGGGTACGCCATGCGTGAGAGCATACCCTCTCACGCATACACGGCTGGGACTCCGGCATAGCCGAAGCGGATGGGCGTCGGTGTCAGTCGTAAGGCTCCTGCGCCTCGGCAACGCGCTCGAACATGCCCGTCTGCTCCGCGGCCCTCTTGCCAGTGACGCGCTGGGCTTGCTGATAGGGAGACAGGATGAGGAGCGGCAGTCTCGGTTTCTTGCCTTCCTCGAGCAGCTCGGTGATGGTGAGGATCTGGATGCGCGGGTAGTCGCGACCGTCGATGGGTGAGGTGTAGACGCCGGCGGTGGTGGCCTCGAGCTTCATCTCGCTCGACGGCTCTTCTAGGGTGATGAAGACGCCGATCTCGGCCTTCTCGCGCTCAATGGTGCCCTTGAGGTCGCGCACCATGCTGCTGTTGACCTTGCCGCTCTTGACGCTGACCAGCGCCTGACCCATCTGGCCCTTGGGACCGATGGTGAACGTCACGCGGCCGTCGACCCCGCGGTCGGCGCCCTTCTTCTCGGTCCCGCCCAGCGGTCGCGCATCGATCAGGTTGAGCGCCCACCACTGGAACTGGTAGCGGCCGTCATCGCCCTGGGCCAGCTGTCGCGCACCCTCGACCTCGGTCGGTTGACCGATGACCGGCACCTCGATCCCGAAGCTGTCCTTCAAGCGCGCCTTCATCACCGCGATGGAGAGATACGTGATGTCGATGCCGATGAATCTGCGTCCGAGCTTGTGTGCCGCCACCGTCGCCGTTCCGCATCCACAGAATGGATCGAGGACGACTTCGCCGGGATTGGACGACGATTCGATGATGCGCTCAAGGAGAGCTAGGGGCTTCTGGGTATCCCACCCGAGCCGCTCCTTAGCCTGAGAGTTGACCGGATCAATGTCGACCCAGACATCCTGCAAAGGCACGCCCGTCGGAACGAACTGAACTAACCGCGGCATGCCCGTTTTCGTCAGGACGAGGCGACCCTCGGCAATGAGACGGTCGATTCCCTCCTGAGTCCAGGACCAGTGGCGGCCGGCCGGTGGCCCGAGGGTCTTGCCGAAGAAGACCCGTGCAGGGCCAGGTCCTGGCGCGTGCGCGACGACGAGCTGGTACGGCCTTCCCTCTGCATCGATGTTGGAGTAGTGGCTCTTCAGGTACTCCGCTG
>JALYXZ010000199.1 GCA_030946825.1 Chloroflexota bacterium
CCAGCGGCCTGCGCCACACCAGCTCATCCGGCTGGAGCTCGCCAAGGCGTTCCAGGAGCGCGACGCGGAGGCGCTCGCGACGGGCCGGAGAGAGTGCCGCGATCGATTCCTCCTCCAGCCAATGCTCGAACAGGTCCACGTAGCCCCGCACGCTGAATCGGTGCTCGAGCCACTCCTGGCGGGCGTGAACCTCTCGGAACCCGGCGCGCCGGAACTCGGCCGCCGCGCCGTCCGGGGAACGGTACGGGCGCGGTTGCGGACCATGTTCGGGGACGGGCACCTCCAGGTCCTCGAGGGTGTCATACACCAGCTCCTCGGGCTCGAACGGCTCGTCGTCTGCGAGCCAGGTGAGCACCCCGCAGACGCCCTCGGGGCGGAGGACGCGGCGCATCTCCCGCAACGCGGCGCGGCGGTTCGGGACGAGCTGGATCACGAATGACGAGAGCACCAGGTCGACGCTGCGATCTCGGACCGGCAGCCGATCCGCCTGGCCGGTGACCACCTGCAGGCGCTCCGCGATCTCCCCGCCGGCTGCTTCGGCCCGTTCGCTGGCGAGCTCCAGGATTCGGCTCGACTGGTCGACGCCGATGACCGTCGCCGCCGGCCAGCGCTCCAGCGCGGCGAGCGCCAGCGTGCCGGTCCCGGTTCCGACGTCCACGATCCGCAACGGCCCGCCGTGCGCGCCGCTGGCATCGAGGCCGTCGGGGCCGGCGAGGCCGTCGGGGCCGGCGAGGCGGTCGACGAACCGGATCACCGACGCGGCCAGCACCGGTCCCCACCAATCGCGGTACGCCTCCGCGAAGCGGTCGTAGGGCGCTGCCGCTGGCGCGTCGGTCGGCTCAGCCACGAGTGTCTGACCGGTCCGCGATCTCCCAGGCGTGGTCGAGCACATGCCAGGCGGCGCGGCGGATGAAGTAACGGGCGGTCCACGGTGCTTTCCGGCGGCCTGGCGGCAGGCCGCCGAGGGCTGCCGACTCAACATCCCGGACGACCGCCGCGCGCTCACGTCGCGTGTCGCGGGCCATATCGCCGCCGCGGGGCGGCGGACTCCCGCCGAGCGCCCGAAGGTAGCTCTCCTCCGCGCCGAGCACGTGGTCGAGGATCTTGTCCAGGTCCCTGCCACCGCCGCGCGGCCCCTTCCGCAGCTCGACGCCATGCGCCCGGCGAGCGGCAGCGTCGAGCGCCTTCCAGCTCGCGCGCAGCAGCGTGAGCTGCCGGCGCAGCTCGGCGGGCGGCAGCGGATCTGCATCGGCTTCGGGAGGCACCCCGGGGGCACCGAAGTCGGTGGTCGCGTTGCCGCGCAGCCGTTGCACCACCTCGAACCACGCTCGGTCGCGAGCGGGCAGCGGCTGGAGATGCGGGGGGTCGAGATGCGCAAGCCGGACGACGCTGCCGTAGCGCTCGGCATACGCGCGCAATGCCTCGGTGGCGAGCTCCTCGGTCCGGCCCGAGCGGCTCCAGCCGGGCCAGTCGACGGCGGCGGCGAACGTGCGCGTTCTGCCGACCTCCAGATATATCCGGATCGTGCCGCGCACGGTGGCTGCCCCGGCTAGACCCGACCGGCCTGTGCGCGCCCGCGCCGCGCCACCGCGTCCACGGTGACCGCGGCGAGCAGGACCACGCCGGTGATCATCTGCTTCACCGCCGGCTCGAACGACAGCAGATCCATGCCGTTGGAGATCGACTGGATGACCACGATCCCCAGCAGCGCTGCCCAGACCGAGCCGCGGCCGCCGAACAGGCTCGTGCCGCCGATCACCGCCGCGGCGATGGCGTTCAGCAGAACATCGCCCGACCCGGCCGATTGGTTCACGGCCAGCAATCGAGACGCGGCCAGGATGCCGCCCCACGCCGCGAAGCCGGAGGCGATGACGAATACCGCCAACCGCACCCGCTGGACGGGAATCCCGGCCCGTCGTGCCGCCTCGGCGTTGCCGCCCACGGCGAACACCATGCGGCCGAAGCGGGTGCGGCGAGCGACATAGTCCATGGCCACGATGATGCCGACCAGGAAGACGAGCGAGAGGGGCAGCCCACGGTCCTCGCCAAAGACCAGGATGGCGCCGGCGGCACCGATCGCCACGACCAGCACCCGGAAGCCGATGAAGAACAGCGGTTCGGCGCGCAGGCCGGCCACGATCCTGGCGCGTCGCTCGAGATACCCGGAAGCCGCGATGTAGATCACGAACAGCGCCGCGATCAGCCAGGCCACGGCGCCGGTGAAGAACGTTCCGGCCAGGCCGGTGATGAACGGATCGGCCAGGTTCAGGGTGCCGGTGCTGCCCAGCACGAACAGCAGGGTGCCGGCCCAGCCGATCAGGCCGGCCAGGGTCACCACGAAGGAGGGAATCCCGAAGCGCGTGATCCAGACGCCATGGATGACGCCGATGCCCATGCCCACGGCGACGCCGGCCAACACGGCGACCGGGCCGGGGAACCCCATCTTGACGTTGAGCACCGCGGTCACCGCGGCGCACAGGCCGCTCACGATCCCGACGGTCAGGTCGATCTCACCCAGCAGCAAGACGAACACGACGCCGACCGCGATGGTGCCGACCGCGGCCATCTGCAGCGCGAGGTTGACGAGGTTCAGCGGATTGAAGAAGGCGCCGCCCGAGGCCCACCAGAAGATCGCCCAGATGACCACCAGACCGATGACCACCGGCACCTGCCCCAGCTCGCCCTGCGCCAGGCGAGTCCGGTACAGGTTCACCAGGCCGCCGAGGCCCTCCTTCTCGGCGACGAGACGCGGATCGTCGACGATCGGGCCGCTCACGCTTCGGCCGCCTTGACCGCCCCGGTCATGAGTCCAACCAGCTGCTCGTGGCCCACCGAGGCAGCTGGGTAGGTGCCGACGTACCGTCCAAGTCGCAGGACGGTGATGCGATCCGCCACCTCGAAGACGTCGGCGAGGTTGTGACTGATCAGTACGACCCCGTGTCCCTCGTCGCGCAGGCGCTTGACGAGGTCGAGCACCTCCTTGGTCTGCGCCACGCCCAGGGCGGCGGTTGGCTCGTCGAGGAGCACGACCTTGTTCTCCCACAGCACCGAACGCGCGACCGCCACCGATTGGCGCTGGCCACCGGACAGCGAGGCGATCGGGATCCGGACGCTGGGGATCTTCACCGACAGGCGGCGCAGGACCCCGACCGAGCGCTGCTCCATGCCGATCTCGTCGATGATGCCCAGCGGCCCGGTTGGGGTGCCGGTCTCCCGGCCCAGGAAGAGGTTGGCCACCACGTCGAGGTTGTCGCACAGCGCGAGGTCCTGGTAGACGGTCGCGATCCCCAGCGCCGTGGAGTCGTTGGGGTTTCGGATCGTCACCTCGCTGCCCTGCCAGCGAATGATGCCGTCATCGACCGGGTAGATCCCGGCGATCGCCTTGACGAGCGTTGACTTGCCGGCGCCGTTGTCACCGACGAGGGCCATCACCTCGCCCGCGTTCACCTCGAATCGGACATCGGTCAGGGCCTGCACCGCGCCGAAGCGCTTGCTGATGCCCTCCATGGTGAGAAGCGGGACCCGTTGTGCGACGGCCATTTGACCTCCGGCGCTGTGGGCAGTGGCAGATAAGCCGAGGCGGCGGGAAGCCTACGCCTCCCGCCGCCGCGTTGCGTTCGCCAACGACGTGCTACTTCACGCCGGCCGCCGTGCAGGCACTCGCGAAGTCAGCGGTGCATATCTGCGTCGCGGTGTAGAAGCCATCCGCGACCACCGAGTCGAGGATCGACTTGGTGCCGGCCGTCTTGCCGTCGAGCGTCACGCCGATGACCCCGATTTTCTGGGTCGGGATGTCGGCCGTGCCGTTGTTCTCCGTGGCGTTGAACTTTGCGGTGTCCGGGGTCTTGCCGTTGAGCAGGTCACAGGCGACCGCCGCCGACTCCTCGGCGAGGGTCTTGATCGGCTTGTAGACGGTCATGAACTGCTCGCCGGTGACGATGCGCTGGATCGCTGCCAGCTCGGCGTCCTGCCCCGTCGTCGGCTTGGTCTTGGGATCCACGCCGTTCGCCTTCATGGCCGCGATGGCTCCCCCGGCACCGCCGTCGTTGGCCACGTAGACGC
>JALYXZ010000201.1 GCA_030946825.1 Chloroflexota bacterium
CGACGGGCCTCGACTTCTAGTCGCGTTTCAGCAAGCGTTTCGCCCACGCGATGTCCTCCTGAATCGATGCGCGCGTCTGGGGAATGGTGACCGCACTGCGGGCCGCGCTCAGCCGCCGGACACCGAGAATGCCGATCAGCACCGCGAGGGCCGCGAGGACCGCGAACACGATCAGCGCGCTGGCCCACAGCGGAAGAAAGATGTCCACTACCGCGACCAGCACCACGACGAGTGCCATCAGCGTCAGGAACAACAGAACCAGCGCGATGCCGAGCACGATCGCCGCACCTTTGAGGCGACCGGCCCCCTCGCCGGCCTCCTGTCGCGCACTCGCGATCTCGGTCCGGATCAGGCCCACCGTGCCGCCGACGAGCTCACGCGCCAGGCCGATGATGCTCACCTTGCGCCGCGCGTCGGGGTTCGTCATCGCGCCTCCATGCGGGGGTTGGGGGTCATCGGATTCTAGCAATCTGCAGGTGGGGTGCCATGACAGCGTGTCGGCGATGCCTCGGCTATCCTCCCGCCGATGGCCAAGCGACGCACCTCAGCGCCACAGCGCCGCACCGCGGAGCCCGTACGCGGCGAGTCGGTGCGGCGCACCCGAGCCAGCGAGGCGGCGCTCAATCAGCGTCTCGGCTCCTCGGGCCGCCGCGCTCCCAACCTCGTGCTGCTCGGCTTCGGCGCGTTCCTGGCCGTCGGCGCGGTGGCGGTGGCGGTGGCGCTGCTGATCGGCGGTGGCGGCTGTGACAAGTACTGCGGAACTCGTCAACCGGACGAGGGTCGAACCCACATCCAGACGGGCCAGATTCCGAGCTACCGATCGGTCCCGGCCACTTCGGGCCCGCACTGGAACGAGGCAGGTCTGGCCCCGATGAACTGGGGTGTGTACACCACACCGGTCCTGGAGCCGGCCGCGGTCCACAACCTGGAGCACGGCGGGATCGTGATCTGGTATCAACCGGCCAAGCTCGGCGCGGCCGACGTCAAGGCACTCACCGACTACGTGCGCCAGCAGGTCACCACCGAGCGCTACAAAGTCATTCTCTCGCCGTGGAGCGGCAAGGATTTCCGCCACCCGATCGCGGTCACCGCCTGGGACTGGCTCCTCTACCTCGATCAGCCGAGCACCGATGCCATCGGGAAGTTTCTGGATGCGCACTACGACCAGGGCCCGGAGCCGGGGGCTGGCCCCGGACCGCCGGCTCGGCAGTGATCCGGCTCGCTTGCGCGGCCGCGGCGGGCTACGGCATCATGCACCCGGGCGGCTAGCTCAACGGCAGAGCAAGTGACTCTTAATCACTAGGTTCAGGGTTCGAATCCCTGGCCGCTCACCAGCCACTTTTGGGGCACGGCGCCGTGGCACGCGGCCCCATCGGTCAGTCCCACCGCAGGAGCGCGCATGGCCCAGGTTGCAATCGAGCGCCATCGGCTGGAGAACGGCCTTCGAGTCATCCTGGCTCCGGACCGACAGGCACCGATCGTGGCCGTCAACCTGTGGTACGACGTCGGCAGCAAGCACGAGAAGCCGGGCAAGACCGGCTTCGCCCATCTCTTCGAGCACATGATGTTCCAGGGATCGGAGCACGTCGCCAAGGGGGAGCACTTCAGCCTGATCCAGGCCGCCGGGGGCACCCTGAACGCCAGCACCTGGTTCGATCGCACCAACTACTTCGAGACCCTGCCAAGCCACGAGCTGGAGCTGGCCCTGTGGCTCGAATCGGATCGGATGGCGCACCTGCTGCCGGCGATGGACCAGGAGAAGCTCGACAACCAGCGCGATGTCGTCAAGAACGAGCGCCGATGGTCCGTCGACAACCAGCCGTATGGGACCTGGGACGAGAAGCTTGGCGAGCTGCTCTACCCGCCGAGCCACCCGTATCACCACCCGACCATCGGCTCGATGGAGGACCTGTCGGCCGCGTCGCTGGATGACGTGCGGGACTTCTTCGCCACCTACTACGCCCCGAACAATGCAGTGCTCACCATCGCGGGTGACCTGGAGCCTGCCGCGGCGCTCGCTGCCGCCGAGCGCCATTTCGGGCCGATCCCGGCCAACCCCGACCTCCCGGAGCCACCAGACGTTCGGTTGGACCCGAGGCTCGGCTCCGAGAAACGCGAGATCGTTCCCGATCGTGTCCCGCTGCCTCGGATCTACGCCGGCTTCCGCGTGCCACCCTTCGGGAGCGAGGGGTTCGAGTCGATCGAGGTGGCCGCGGATCTGCTGGCCTCCGGCCGTGCATCGCGACTCTACCGAGTCCTCGTCCGCGAGACACGCCTGGCCCAGGACGTGACCGTCTCCGCCCTGCCCTTCGTGGGCGGGGCGGCGATGCTGGTGCTGTGGGTCACCGCCAGCCCGGACGTCGCGACCGATGTGCTCGAAGAGGCGCTCTTCGCGGAGATCGACCGCCTTGGCGCCGACGGACCGGCCGACGAGGAGCTGGAGCGCGTCCGCAATCTCCATGGCGCGGCGATCGAAGCGAGCCTGGAGCGCGTCGGCGAGCGCGCCGATCGGCTGTCGATGTATGCCTGCCTCTTCGATCGGCCGGAGCTGGTCAACAGCGAGGTCGAGCGCTACCGCGCGGTCGATGCGGCTCGCGTGCGCGACGCCCTGGGAGCGTACGTGGGTGCCGACAACCGGGTGGTGCTGACCTACGTCCCGTCCGAAGCGGCCGAGATCGGGGCGGGGGCGGACGCTGCGACCGGAACGCAGGCAGCTGCCGAGGAACGGCCCGCGCCCGAGGTGGGCGCATGACCCGGACCCTGAACCCGCTACGCCCGGTCGCCGGCCCTCCTCGCCCGTACCGATTCCCCAGCTTCGAGCGGCAGAGACTGGCGAACGGACTCTGCGTCTGGCTGGTCCCGCTGCCCGATCGTGAACTGGTCAGCATCCACCTGTTGTTCGACGCCGGCGCCGCGGCCGAGACCGAGGAGCAGGCCGGCGTCGCGGCGCTCACCGCGCAGCTGCTGGTGACCGGCACCCGGCGCCTCGATGCGGCTGCCTTTGCAGAGGCCACCGAGCGGCTGGGGATCGACGTCAGCAGCGAGTCGTCGTGGGACTCGGCGCGCGCCGCGTTCCACGCGCTGCCGAAGCACCTCGACGAGGGGCTTGCGCTGCTGGCCGAGATGGTCCGCGAGCCGCGCATGGACGAGGGGGAGTTCCAGCGCCTGAAGGCGGAGCGGCTGGCCGACATCCTCCAGTCGCGCGCCGACCCCGGTCGCCTTGCCGATGAGATGTTCCTGCGCCACGCCTACGCGGCCGGGTCGCCGTACGGCCGCCCGTCGGCCGGGCTGCCCGAAACGGTCGGGACGCTCGCCGTCGACGACTGCCGCGGCTTCCATGCGTCCCACTGCACGCCGGCCCTTGCGCACCTGGTCGTGTCCGGAGCGTTCGATCCGGCGGCGGCGATGGCGACCGTGGAATCGGTCTTCGGCGACTGGCGGGGGCAGGGACCCGGTCACCGGGTGATCGTCGCCGAACCCGCTCGCGAACGCGGCGTCGTGCTCGTCGACCGTCCCGGATCGGTCCAGAGCGAGCTGCGGGTCGGCCACGTCGGAATCGATCGCTATGACGACCGCTACTTTCCGGCGATGGTCATGGCTGCCCTCCTCGGCGGTGTCTTCGGCAGCCGCCTCAACCTCCGCCTGCGCGAGGAGCTGGGGTTTACCTACGGGGCGCGCGCCGGGTTCGATCCGCGCCGCTCGGCCGGGCCATTCGTCGCGAATGCGGCGGTGCACACCGAGGTCACCGCCAGGGCGATCGAAGAGCTGCTCGCGCAGCTCGAGCGGATGCGCGGGACGGCTCCGGAACCCGACGAGCTGGCCGAGGTCAAGAACTTCCTGGTCGGCGTCTTCCCGCTGCGCTTCGAGAGCACCGGCGGAGTTGCGTCCGCGATCGAGCCGCTGGCCGTCTACGGACTGCCGGACGACTGGTGGGACACGTACCGCGACCGGATCCAGGCAGTTGGACCCGAGGAGGTGCACGCCGCCGCGCAGGAGCTGATCCGGCCCGAGCAGCTCGTGATTCTCCTGACCGGCGACGCAGCGCGCGTCCGCGGGGAGCTCGAAGCGGCCGACTTCGGGCCGCTCTCGGTCGTCAGCGGGGAGTGACCGCGGTCGCCTCCTCGACGCCGACCGAGCCCGACGCGCGCCGCCAGCGCAGGACGAAGATGGCGGCCGGACGGCGCTGCTCGAGCTGGACCGATCCGCCCTGGGCGCTCATCGTGGCGGCCACCAGGTAGAGACCCAGGCCGAGGCCCCGGCCACCGGCGACCCGATCCCGAAACAGCCGTCCCGCAACCTCGTCGCTGATCCCCGGGCCGGCGTCACTGACCCGCACCGCCACCGGCTCACCGCCCCGTATCTCGATGGCGATCGGCGCGTTGGACTCCGAATAGCGGTCCGCGTTGGTGAGCACGTTGGTGATCGCCTGCTCGGCCAAGTGGCGGTCCCCGAGCGCCAGCGTGTCGATCGGACCGTGGACCATCACCTCGCGCTCGCTCCCCCGGGCGCGGAGCCGCTCGATGGCTGCCTCGACCGCCGCGCCCAGCTGGAACGGCTCGAGTCGGGCCTCGATGTGGCCGGCGTCCGCGCGCGAGTACAGCTCGAGCCGCTCGAGGATCCCGATGGCGGCATCAACCGACTCGAGCGACCGCTCCGTGTGGACTCGCGACCGGTCGGAAAGGTCGGCCTCCCGAAGGGTCAGCTCCGCGCGAGCCTTGGCGACCGCGAGCGGGTTGCGCAGCTCGTGGGCCACGAAGCTGGCGAACTGCGACAGACGCCGCCGTTCGTCCTCCTCCTTCCCGACGTCCCGCAGCAGCAGGACGCAGCCTCCGCCTGGGGTCGGGGTTCCCTCCACGTCGACGATCAGGTCGCGGCCCGACATCGGCAGCCGGACGATGACCCGCCGACGAATCGGGGATCGCTGGGCCGCGACCTGGGGCCACTCGCCCGGTGGCAGCGCTTCCCCGGCCTCGTCGCGGGGACGAGCGGCGCGCCCCCATTCGTCGAGTGGTCGCTCGAAGAAGCTGCGCCCGAACAGGCGCAGGGCCGCGCGGTTGCCGTAGGTGCCCCGGGATGCAGCGTCGTAGACGATCAACGGCTCGGGGATGGACTCCGCCACCTCCTCCAACCGCGCACGCTCACGCTCCGCGTCACGCAGCGCGTCGTCGACCTGGCGTCGCGCACGATCCCTTTCGGTCCGTTCGGCCTCGACCCGTGCAATCGCGGCCTCGGTCACGTCCCGAGCCGCCAGGGTGGCGTGCCGTTCCCGCTCCGCGCGCAGCGCGAGCATGATGACGAACGGAGTCCCGACGATGAACGCGCCGTAGCGCAGGACGTCGGCCAGCGTGTTGCTCGGGACCTTGTACATCAGGGCGGACAGCACAAAGAGCCCGAAGCCGGCCGCGGCGTAGGCGTACACCGCCGCCGCAGCCCCGAGGCCGAGGCCGACCAGCGCGACCACCAGCACCATCAGCGCAGTGAAGGGCGTCTCGCGGCCGGCGAGGTTCGCGAGGAGCGCCGCGACAAGGGCGCTCAGGCCTCCCGCCGCCGCCCCGGCCAGCGCTCGACCGTTCGGTCGCAGCAGGTTCATCC
>JALYXZ010000227.1 GCA_030946825.1 Chloroflexota bacterium
AGGACATGAAGTTCGACCAGGCTCAGCTGCAGGTGCCCGCCAACCGGCCCTTCACCATCGCCTTCCGCAACCGGGACTCGATGCCCCACAACATCGCGATCTATACCGATGACTCGGCGACCACCAAGATCTTCATCGGTCAGATCATCACCGCGTCGGAGACCCTGTACCGGATACCAGCCCTCAAGCCCGGCACGTACTTCTTCCGATGCGACGTGCACCCGAGCATGAAGGGCAGCGTGCTCGCCCGGTAGGCCGCCGGGCAGTCGGAACTGAGCCGAAGCCGACATCAGACTCGGCGTGGAGTGAGCAGTTCCTATACTCGGCGGGCCATGCCGCCCCTCGCGTCGGTCGACGTGCCCGCCACCTCCGCCAACCTGGGCAGCGGCTTCGACTGCTTCGCCGCCGCGCTGAGCCTGAAGCTGCGAGCGGAGCTGTACCAGGGCGACGAGGCGGGAATCCTGCTCAATGCGCACGGCGAGGGTCTGCCACCGGCCGATGCCGATCCCGACCAGAACCTGGTGATCCGCGCATTCCGTGAGGGCCTGCGCGCGGCGCACGGGGCGAACGCCGGCGCCGGGGCCTGGCGGATCGAGGTCTCGAGCATGATCCCCTCGGCCCGCGGGCTGGGCAGCTCCGCATCCGCGATCGTGGCGGGTCTGCTGCTGGGGGCGAGCGTCGGCCGGACGGCGCCCGGCGCGGACGAGCTCCTGGCGTTGGCGGTCGATCTCGAGGGCCACCCGGACAATGTGGCCGCGGCGCTGTACGGGGGCTTCACGCTGGCCGTCTCGCGCCGCGAGGCGCCGCTGATCCTGCGCCGGTTCCACGTGCCCGAGGAGTGGATTCCGGTCGTCTTCATCCCGCAGGCCGAGAGCGCGACCGCCGAGATGCGGGCGGTGCTGCCGGAGCGCGTCTCCCATCGCGACGCGGCGCTGCACGGTGCGCAGGCGGCGCTGCTGGCGACCGCCATCGTCACCGGCGACGCCTCGCTGCTGCGCGCCGCCATGGACGACCGAATGCACCAGCCGTATCGGCTGCCGCTGCTGCCCGACAGCCGGGAGCTGATCGAGACGGCCTACCGCCACGGTGCGGCGGGCGCCGCCCTCTCCGGCGCCGGGCCCAGCGTGCTGGCGATCTGCGACTCCCCGGCCGTGGCGCACTCGGTCGAGAAGGGCCTCAACGCCGCCGGCGTGGAGGGCATGGCGGCACGGCTGCGCTTCGATCCCGCCGGCGCGCGGCTGACCGTGGCGTCATGAGCCTCGTCACGCTCAGCGGCGTGGCCAAGTCGCACGGCGCCCAGCACCTGTTCAGCGGCGTCGGCCTGCAGATCGCCGCCGGCCGCCGGATCGCGATCGTGGGTCCGAATGGCGCCGGCAAGACGACCCTGGTCGAGATCATTGCCGGTGAGCAGGAAGCGGACAGTGGCACCATCGCGCGGGGCCGCGACGTGGTCATCGGCTACCTGCCGCAGGACGTGCCGGCCGCGCGTGGGCGAAGCGTCCTGGACGAGGTGATGGCCGGGGCCGCGGAGGCAACCGGCATCGAGCGGCGGATGCGGCACATCGAGGCCGAGACCGCGGAGGCGACCGAAGAGGAGGAGCTGACCGAGCTGCTCGCCGAATACGGCCGGTTGCAGGATCGGTTCGCCGCCATCGGTGGCTACTCGCTGGAATCCGAGGCGCGACGCATCCTGGCCGGCCTCGGCTTCGCACAGACCGATGTCGAGCGCGAGGTCGGCGAGTTCTCCGGCGGCTGGATGATGCGCGTCGCCCTCGGACGGCTGCTCCTCCAGAACCCCGACCTGCTCCTGCTCGACGAGCCGACCAACCACCTCGATCTGGCATCGGTCGACTGGCTGCAGTCGTTCCTGGCCGAGTATGCCGGCGCGATCGTCTTCGTCAGCCACGACCGCGACTTCATCGACGTTGTCGCCAACCGCGTCGCGGAGCTGGCCCACGGCGAGCTGACCGAGTACGTCGGCGATTACGCCCAGTTCGTCGAGCAGCGCGAGGCGCGCGTGGCACAGCTCGAGGCCGCCGCCAGGTCACAGCAGCGCAAGATCGCGCACACCGAGGCGTTCATCGAGCGATTCCGGTACAAGGCGACCAAGGCCAGGCAGGTGCAGTCGCGCATCAAATCGCTGGAGCGCCTGGATCGCGTCCAGGCGCCCGCGGCCAGGACCCGGAGCGTGCGGTTCCGCTTCCCCGAGCCGCCACGCAGCGGCCGGACGGTGATCACCCTCTGCGACATCCACAAGCGGTACGGGGCGCATGTGGTGTACGGCGGCCTCGACCTGGAGCTGGAGCGCGGCCAGAAGGTGGCGCTCATCGGTCCGAACGGCGCCGGCAAGTCGACGCTGCTCAAGATCCTGGCCGGCGTGCTGCCGTTCGAGGGCGGAAGCCGCGAGCTGGGGAGCAAGGTGCGGGTCGCCTACTTCGCCCAGCACCAGATCGACGCGCTGGATCCGGCGCGGACGGTCTTCGAGGAGCTCGCGAGCGCGGCCGCCCGGATGACCACCGCCGAGATGCGCCGGCTGCTCGGCGCGTTCCTGTTCAGCGGGGACGCGATCGACAAGCCGGTGGGCGTCCTCTCCGGCGGCGAGCAGACCCGGCTGGCGCTGGCCAAGCTCCTCGCCGACCCGGTCAACCTGCTGTGCCTCGACGAGCCGACCAACCACCTTGACATGGCCTCCCGCGACGTCCTGGAGGATGCCCTCAACGAGTTCAGCGGAACGCTCGTGCTGATAACCCATGACCGATACCTGATCCGCAGCGTGGCGAACACGATCATCGAGGTCAACGGCGGGACCGCCACGATGTACCGCGGCGACTTCGAGTACTACGCGGCCAAGCGCGGGGTCGATATCGAGCAGCGCGGCGCAACCGAGGGGCAGGCCACGCCGAGGGGCCTGGTCGAGCAGCCGGTCGCCAAGCGCGGGAACGCCGCCGAGACGGCGGCACGCAAACGCCAGGAGGCGGACCGGCGCAATCGGCGCTACCGGCGCACCAGGGAGCTGCGGGCCGCGCTGGAACGGACGGAGCGGGAGGCACGCGCCACCGTGGCCGAGCTGGCCGAGCTCGCAGAGCGCCTGGCCGACGGATCGACCTATACCGATGCCGACCTGGTGCGCCGGCTCGTCGAGCGCCACAACACCGCGCTCGACCACTCCGCGGACCTCGAGACGCGCCGGGCAGCACTCGCCGGGGAGCTTGCGGCGGTCGACGCCGAGGATCTGGTCAGCGCGGAGTGAGGCCCCGATCCCGCGCGCTGGGCGCAGCCCTGATCGTCCTCGCCGCCGCCTGCTTCGGGACGCTCGGGCCGGTCTCGCGATTCGCCGGCGAGCACGGCGTCAGCAGCCTCGCCCTCGTCACCTGGCGGAGCGGGATCGGCGCCATCTTCGTCACCGCGCTGATCGTTGGGCGGTCGGCCGCGGGTCAAGCCGGCCTGATCCGGATCGGCCAGGTTCCCCGCAGAGAGCGATGGCTGATCGGCGCGGCGGCCGTGACCAGCACCGTCCTGAACCTGGCCATTTTCATTGCCTTCGGCCGAATCAGCATCGCGCTCGCGCTCCTGATCTTCTACCTGTATCCGGCCCTGGTCGCGCTGGCCAGCGTCGCCTGGTTCGGCGAGCGCCTCGACCCACTCCGCTGGCTGGCGCTCGCCGTCAGCCTGGTTGGCGTGGTCCTGATCGTCGGTGGCGGGCAGGGACTGGGCAGCAT
>JALYXZ010000234.1 GCA_030946825.1 Chloroflexota bacterium
CGGGACGCCTGTCCGCCACGCTCATGGGGTCACCGTCGTCATCGCGTGGCCTCCAGGGCGTCGACCAGCCGCTCGACGTGGTCGTCGGTGGTGAGCTCGGTGGCGGCCAGCAGCAGCGTGTCAGCGAGGGCTGGCTCGTCGCGCTCGAGCGGATAGCCGGCCAGGATGCCACGGGCCAGCAGAGCGTCCCGACGGGCGCTCGCACGCGGCATCCGCAGCGCCACCTCGGCAAAGTAGGGCCCGGTGAACCGCCGCTGCGCGAGGCCGGCCGCCTCGAGCGCGGCAGCAATGTGGCGCGCCTGGGTCGTCCCGGCGACCGCAACCTCGTGCAGACCCTGCGGGCCGACGGCGATCAGGTACGCGGTCGCCGCGAGTGCGCACAGGGCCTGGTTGGTGCAGATGTTGCTGGCCGCCTTCTCGCGACGAATGTGCTGCTCGCGCGCCTGGAGGGTGAGCACGTAGCCGCGCTGGTTGCGCACGTCACGGGTCGCGCCGACCAGGCGGCCGGGCATCTGCCGCACGGAGTCCATGCGCGCCGCCATGAGTCCGACGTACGGGCCGCCGAAGGAGGCCGGGATGCCGAGCGGCTGCCCCTCGGCGGTGACGATGTCGGCCCCGTAGCTGCCAGGCGGCTCGAGGAGCGCCAGGGAGACCGGTTCCACCACCGCGACGAGCTGTGCGCCGGCGGCGTGAGCAGCCTCCGCCAGCTCCGACATGGGCTCGAGCTGCCCGTAGAAGTTCGGCTGCTGGGCCACCAGGCAGGCTATCGAGTCGTCGACCGCTTGGCGTGCGGCGTCCGCCTGGGTCGTGCCGCTCCCCCCTTCGGCGAGGTCGGCCGGCACCTCCACGATCTCGACCCCCGGCCCCGAGCAGTAGGTGTGCAGCACCCGGCGGTACTCGGGGTTGAGGCCGGTCGAGACCGCGATCCGGTGACGGCGGGTCAGCCGGCAGGCCATAAGGGCCGCCTCGGCGGTGGCGGTCGCCCCGTCGTAGTGCGACGCGCTCGCGACCTCCATCCCGGTGAGCTCGCAGATCAGCGACTGGAACTCGTAGATGCTCTGCAGGGTCCCCTGGCTGACCTCGGGCTGATACGGTGTGTAGGCGGTCGCGAACTCGCTCCTGCCGATCACCTCGCCGACGACCGCCGGCACGAGGTGACGGTAGACGCCCGCACCCAGGAAGCTGATCTCCGGTACGCGGTTGCGACCGGCGAGGCGTCCCAGCTCGACACGCACCTCCTGCTCGGTGAGCGGAGGGGGCAGCCCGAAGCCGGTGGCGCGGACCGCTGGCGGAACATCCTCGAACAGATCGTCGACCGATTCGACGCCGATCGCGTCCAGCATCCGCGCCCGCTCCGCATCGGTATGCGGGGAGTAGGTCACGGCTGCCCGGTCAGCTCTTGGTAGGCATCGGCATCGAGCAGCTGATCGAGCTCGCTCGGATTGCCGATGCTGACCCGCGCGATCCATCCCTCGCCGTAACTGTCCTGGTTGAGGAGCTCTGGCTGGCTGCGCAGTGCCTCGTTGACCTCGACCACCTCGCCGGAGAGGGGCGCGAACAGGTCGCTCACCGCCTTGACCGATTCCACGACCCCGAAGGCTGCGAACTGGGTGAGCCGCGCGCCGACGTCGGGGAGCTCCACGAACACGATGTCGCCGAGCTCATCGGCGGCGTAGGAGGTGATCCCGATCGTCGCGCGACCATCCTCGTCGCGGACCCATTCGTGCTCCTTGGAGTAGCGCAGCTCGGCGGGAAGGCTGGTGGATGACATCGGCACCTCTGCTGGGGGCCGGCGGCACGTGCCGGCGGTCAACGGCTCCGCTTGTAGAACGGCAACTTTACCTGCTCGGCACGGCAGGCACGGTCGCGCACGACGACCTCCAGCTCGTCCCCGATCCGGGCGCGCTCTGCCGGGACGTAGGCCATCGCGATTCGCTGGTTCAGGGTCGGCGAGGCGGTTCCGCTGGTGACCACGCCCACCGGCCGGCCGTCGACCTGGACCGGGTACCCGCGCCGCGCGATCGCGCTGTCGCGCATCACCAGCCCCACCAGCCTCCGGCGCGGCCCGGTCTGCTGGATCGCAGCCAGCGCGGCCCTGCCGATGAACTCGCCCTTCTCCAGCTTGACGACCCTGCCGAGGTTCGCCTCGAACGGGTTGTGTTCGCGGTCAAGCTCGTTGCCGTACAGCGGCATTCCGGCCTCGAGGCGGAGCGTGTCACGGCTTCCGAGCCCGCACGGCTTCAGGCCCATCGGCTCACCGGCGTCCTGCAACGCGGTCCACAGCGAGGCGGCCCGGCGCGCATCGCAGAACAGCTCGAAGCCGTCCTCGCCGGTGTAGCCGGTGCGCGCCACCAGGCAGTCGACGCCCGCCACCCGACCGCGCAGCGAGCGGTAGTAGCCGAGGTCGTCGAGCGGCAGGTCGCTGACCTTGGCGAGCAGCTCGCGGGCGCGCGGACCCTGCGGCGCGATGAGGGCCGTCCGGTCGCTTCGGTCGGCGATGGCAGCGTCGAAGTCGCCCCGTCCGGCCAGCATCCCCAGGTGGTCGACGACGGTGTCGCGGTTCGACGCGTTGCAGACCAGGAGGTAGCCTTCGTCGGTCCGGTACACGATCAGATCGTCGATCACTCCGCCGTCGTCGGTACACAGCATCGAGTACTGCGCCTGGCCGGGCTCGAGCGCCCCGGGCTCCGAGACGAGCGCGTACCGGGTGAAGGCCAGCGCCTCCGGCCCGCTGACCAGCACCTCGCCCATGTGGGAAAGGTCGAAGAGCCCCACCGCGCTGCGCACCGTGCGGTGCTCGTCGAGAATCGACCGATACTGAACCGGCATCTCGTAACCGGCGAACGGCACCATCCGCGCGCCCAGCGCAACGTGGGCATCGTGGAGCGGCGTTCGTCGAAGCGGCGAGGCAGCCTCCGTCATGCGGCGGTCTCCCCGGCCGAGATCCGCTGTCGGGCGCGGCCGAGGATCTCGCGCTCGGTCTCATAGCTCAGGAGCGCCATCGCCTCATCGAAGCTGACCCAACGCACCTCGTCGAACTCGTGATCGTGTGCGCTGATGTCACCGCCGACGGCGACCATCTGATAGAAGTGGACGGTCTTGTGGAAGCGCGTGCCGCGACGGACGAAGAAGTAGGCGATCGAGCCCAGCGGCGCCTCGATGCGCACCTCGAGCCCGGTCTCCTCCCGGGTCTCGCGCAGCGCCGTCTCCTCCGGCGTTTCGCCGGCGGAGGGGGTTCCCTTGGGAAGCGCCCAGAGCGTCGGCTGGCGCCGATGCACGAGCGCGACCTCCGGCGTGCCATGCACCGAGCGGTGGATCACACCGCCGCACGAGGTGGCGCGCGCGTTGCGGAGGACGGGCACGCGGGCGGGCGGAAGCGCTATGCGCGGGGCGCGCGAGGGAGCCCAAGCGAGGCGACGCGACGAGACCCGCCGCGGGCAACCGGTCCGAGGGACGGATACCGGAAGTCACTGGTGTGTGCGCGGAGCGCGGCCACCGTGGGCAGGACGTGCATCGGTCCGCGTCGGCCGTGATAGACGATCGACCCCTTCCGAAGTCCGAGCCGGGGCCGCGGCGATGCGTGTCGCCCCGACCCGAAGTCGATCCTGGGATGGGCGACGTAGCGTGCCGTCAGACTCCCTCGCATGCCGGCATTGTACGCGCCGGCCGAGTCCGCGCAAGACGACACGGACGATCAGGCAGCGTCGCGCGCCTCCGCGTACACGCCCTCCACGCGCCCGATCCATCTCCTGATAGAGAAGCGCTCGGCGCCCTCCAACGCGTTCCGCCGCATCGCCGAACGTCGCTCGTCGGAGGCCGCCAGCGAGGCGAGCGCTGCGCCGAGCAGAGCCGGCTCTCGACTCGGGCCGCCGTCGGGAATCAGGATGCCGTCGGGGATGCCGTCGGGCACCAGGATGCCGTCGAATCCGTCCCGCACCGACTCGTCGACGCCGGGACCTGAAAGGGCCACCACCGGCAGGCCGGCGGCGATCGCCTCAGCGAGCACCAGCCCCTGCGTCTCGGTTCGCGACGCGAATGCAAACAGGTCGCAGCCGCGCAGCAGCGCAAGCGCGTCGCGGCGAGGCAGGCGCCCCGCGAGCAGCACCCGGCCATCGAGATCGGGTCGGCGGGCGCGCACGGCGATGGCGGCGCTCAGCGGGCCGTCGCCGACGAGCACCAGGCGCAGCCGCGGCTCCCGGGCGGCCGCAATCGCGAACGCCTCGACCAGCAGATCCACGCTCTTCTCCTTCGCGAGCCGACCGAGGCTGGCGACCACCACGCTGGTCTGCGGCCAGCCGGCCAGCTCGCGCGCGTCAACCGGCGCGATCGCCGAGATCATCTCGACCTCGACGCCGGTCGGTACCACGTGCACGCGGGGTCGCTGCGCCGGAAGCTGCGCTCGGATGTCGCGAGCCAGCGCCTCCGATGGGGCGATCACCGCAGCGCATCGGCGCCAGAAGCGCGCGATGTAGGCATCGCTGAGGCGGGTCGCGCCGGCCAGCGGCCCGAGGTAATGACCGTAGTCGTTGAAGCGCGTGTGATGCGTGAAGACCAGCGGCACGTGAGCACGTCCCGCAGCGCGCGCCGCCATCAGACCGGCCACGAAAGGCGACTGGGCATGGACCACATCGGGACCGAAGCGACCGACGCCGGCGAGCGCCACGGCGGGGGCGGGCCACGGCATCCGGTAGCCGGCCGGAGCCAGGACCGGCAGCTGGTAGGACGGCAGCCACGCGACCCGCAGGCGCGGCGCCGGAGCCGACGGCGGCTCTCTCCTCCGCGAGGGGCGCGGGACGACGAGCAGCAC
>JALYXZ010000009.1 GCA_030946825.1 Chloroflexota bacterium
ATCGGTCAGCAGGCGGCGCGCGAGGCGACGATCGGTACCTTCCACGCGATCTGCGCACGGATCCTGCGGCGCGATGGCGCCGCCATCGGCCTGGCTCGATCGTTCACCATCTACGACCGGGCAGACCAGGTTGCGCTCGTGAAAGGCATCCTCCGACGCCTCGATCTAGACGAGAAGCGCTTCGCCCCGGCCGGGATGCTGGCGTACATCGGTCAGCGCAAGGATGAGCTCACTGAGCCCGCCGTCGCGCGCCGCCAGGCGGCCAACTTCTACGAGGAGACGGCGGCCGGCGTGTACGACGCCTACCAGCGGCAGCTGGCCGAGGATGACGCGGTCGACTTCGACGACCTGCTGATGCGGACCGTGTTCCTGTTCGAGCAGCATCCCGAGGTGCTCGCCAAATACCAGAACCGCTGGCAGTTCCTGCTCGTCGACGAGTACCAGGACACCAACCGCGCCCAGTACCTGCTGTGTGGCCTGCTGGCCGCGAAGCATCGGAACCTGGCGGTCGTCGGCGACGACGACCAGAGCATCTACTCCTGGCGGGGCGCCGACCTGCGCAACATCCTCGACTTCGAGCGGGACTATCCCGATGCCAAGGTGGTGAAGCTCGAGCAGAACTATCGATCGACGCAGATCATCCTCGACGCTGCGCATGCGGTCGTCAGCCGCAACCCGGATCGCAAGGACAAGAAGCTGTGGACCGATAAAGGGGCGGGCACCTCGATCGTGCTCTTCGACGCCTACAACGAGTACGAGGAGGCCGAGTTCGTCGCCCGACAGGTGGAGAAGCTCGTCGGCGGGTCGGGTGGCGGCTCCCTCGGGGACCTGCTCACGCGCCGCGCCGATGACGAGGGCGGCAGCATGCGCTACGGCGAGATCGCGGTCGCCTATCGGATCAACGCACAGAGTCGGGTCCTGGAGGAGGCGTTCATGCGCTTCGGGATCCCGTACCAGCTGGTGGGCGGCACGCGGTTCTACGAGCGGCGCGAGGTGAAGGACGGATTGGCCTACGTCCGGCTGGCGCGCAACAGCGCCGACCGCGTCGCGCTGGAGCGGATCGTCAACGTGCCGGCCCGTGGGATCGGGGAAAAGACCGTCGCCGAGCTGCGCGGCTGGGCCGAGTCGCACGACGTCTCGCTGTGGAACGCGGTCGAGCAGGCCGAGCACAACCCGAACCTCACGCCCCGGGCACGAGCCCAGCTGCACACGTTTGCCGAGCTGATGCGCGGGCTGATGGCGATGGCCCGAACCGATCCGCCATCGGCGGTCTTCGATGCCGCCCTGGAGCGCAGTGGGCTGCACGATGCGATCGTCAACGGCACCGATGAGGGCGAGGAGCGCTGGGCGAACCTGACCGAGCTCCGCAATCATGCCGCCGAGTTCGACGAGATCGCCGCACCCGAAGGCCTCGCCCGCTTCCTGGAGGAGGTCGCGCTGGTCAGCGACCAGGACGAGCTCGACGACCGCCCGGACCGGGTGACGCTGATCACCCTGCACGCCGCCAAGGGATTAGAGTTTCCTGTGGTGTTCATCGTCGGGCTGGAAGAGGGCCTCTTGCCGCACAAGCGCGCCCTGGAGGACGGGCGCGAGCTGGAAGAGGAGCGACGCCTGGCGTATGTCGGGATGACGCGCGCCAAGGACCGCCTGTACCTGGTCCACGCCCACCATCGCTCCACCTGGGGAGTGGGATCCGCAAGCGAGCCGTCTCGGTTCCTCGCCGAGCTCCCCGAGGAGCTCTTGGCGCCGGAGCGTGGCGCGACGCCGGTTCGCCGTGGCGCGCAGCCCCGAGGGACGGACGACCAGAGCGGCTGGCTCTCGTACGCGGGCTACCGCTCGCCACGAGCCTTCCGCGAGGAGCTGCGTCCGCGATCGCTGCCCGATCTGACGGCGCCCGCGCGGCCGATCGGCGGTCGGCTCGACCGGGAGCGTGAGCGCGTCGCCGACACCAGCTATCCGGCCGGCGAAGAGCTCGACCTGGGGAGCGGCGCGTTCGTCGGCCCGGCCGGGGGCGGGCGAGGCGCCGGCGGCGCTCGAGGATCCGGCACGGGAGCATCCGGCACGGGTGGTTCGGTGCAGGCAGAGGGATCGCTCGAGTGGCGAGCCGGCGACCGCGTTCGGCACCGCCGCTTCGGCGATGGGATGGTGGTCAGCAGCGCCCTGGTGAAGGGCGACGAGGAGGTGACGGTGGCATTCATCGGCCAAGGGGTCAAACATCTCATCTCCGCCTATGCCGGGCTCGAGCGGGTAGACGGATGAGCCCCGCGCCGGCCGCCCAAGACCCGATCGAGGAGCTGTCACGCGGTTTGACCGAGGCGCGCGACGAATTCCTGCGCGCCCTGCGAGACGTCGATCCGCCGCTGGTCGCCACCCCCGGATTGGTGGGTGAATGGTCGGCTCAACAGCTCCTGGGCCATGTCGGCTACTGGGCCGGCCACGCCGCCGAGGCATTGCACCTGGCCCGCGAGGGACGCGCGGACGAGCTGGGCGCCGACGAGATGGACGTCGACGAGCGAAACGCCGTTGTCGCCCGCGTCGCGGCCGAGTCCGACCTGGCGACCGTCCGCCAGCGCGAGCTGATCGCGTTCAGGGCGCTGATGGAGGGGCTGGCCGGGCTGGAGCGCGAGCGCCTGACGGACCGGGTGGCGTACGGCGACACGATCGAGCAGGTCATTCGCGACGACGGCCTTGACCACTACCGCGAGCACACCCTCGATGTGCGTGCCTGGTTCAGCGGCGATGCCCCCGCCGACCAATCGGAGGACGACGCCGGCCCATCCGCCGATCCCGGATGACAGCGGCCGGGGAGGCCGCGCGGCGTGCCGCGGAGCTGCGCTCGCAGCTCGAAGAGGCGAACTATCGGTATTACGTGCTGGACGCGCCGACGCTGGATGACGCCGAGTACGACCGCATGATGCGGGAGCTCCAGGAGGTCGAGCTGGCCCACCCGGAGCTCGCAACGGCCGACTCGCCGACGCAGCGGGTCGGGGCGCGTCCCGCCGCGAGCTTTCCGGAAGTCCGCCACGACGTCCCAATGCTGTCGCTGGCGAATGCCTTTGGCCACGACGAGCTGCGGGAGTTCGACGCCCGCGTGCGACGCGGCCTGGGCCTGACGGATGGCGATCCCGGTGTCAGATACGTCTGCGAGCTGAAGATCGATGGGCTGGCGATCAGCCTTCGCTACGAGGGCTGGGGCTTCGTGCAGGGCGCCACCCGCGGGGATGGCATGACCGGGGAAGACGTGACCGCCAACCTGCGGACCGTGCGCGCCATCCCGCTGCGCCTGCGGGCGAAGCCCGCCGCCGATCGACTCGAGGTGCGTGGCGAGGTCTACATGCCGCGCGCCGCATTCGCCCAGCTCAACGAGGAGCGCGAGCGGACTGGCCAGGCGCTGTATGCCAATGCACGCAACACCGCGGCGGGCACGGTTCGCCAGCTCGACCCTCGCGTGACCGCGGCGCGCCGACTATCGGTCTGGTGCTACCAACTGGTTGGCGCGCACGGGCTGACCACGCATTGGGAGTCACTGCTCCTGCTCCGGGAGCTTGGCTTCCCGGTGAACCCCAACATCGAGCGGGTGGCGGGCATCGAGGCGGTGATCGAGTACGTCGATCGCTGGTCCGATCAGCGCCATCGGCTCGAGTACGAGACCGATGGAATCGTGGTCAAGGTCGACTCCCTTGCCGAACAGGAACAGCTCGGCTTCGTGGCCCGGGCGCCGCGCTGGGCGACCGCGTACAAGTTCCCGGCCCAGCAGGTCACCACCAGGCTGGAGGAGATCGAGGTCTACGTCGGGCGCACCGGCGCCCTCACGCCGGTCGCCCATGTCACGCCGGTACTGGTGGGCGGCACCACGGTCCGGAACGCCACCCTGCATAACATCGATGAGATTCGACGGCGCGACCTGCGCATCGGCGACACCGTGGTCCTGCAGCGTGCGGGCGACGTGATCCCCGAGGTCGTCGGGCCGGTGGTGGACGCGCGGGATGGCACGCAGCGCGAGTGGCAGATGCCGGTCGACTGCCCCGCATGTGGGACGCGGGCGGTGCGCGAGGAGGGAGAGGTCGTCACGCGCTGCCCGAACCCATGGTGCCCGGCCCAGCGGATGGGTGGCCTGCTGCATTTCACCGGACGAGGCGGGATGGACATCGAGGGGGCCGGCTACGCGGTCGTCAATCAGCTGATCGAGCGTGGCCTGCTGCGCGAGCCAGCCGACATCTACCGGCTCGACGTCGAGACGCTCCAGACACTCGACCGATTTGCACGCAAGAGCGCCGAGAACCTCCACGCGTCGATCCGCGCGGCCCGGCGACGGACGCTGCCGCGAATCATCAACGCACTCGGCATCCGGCACGTCGGTGGGCAGACCGCAGTCGACTTGGCGGCCTGGCTGGCGCGCGAGGTGCCGTACCCCGACGGCGCGGACCCGGCCGACTGGACGGCCCAGGTCGCGGCTCGGCTGCGCGGCGCCACGGCGGACGAGCTGACCGCCGTCTACGGCGTGGGCCGCGTGGTGGCCGAGAGCATCGCGCGCTACTTCGCCGACGAGCACACCCGCGACACGTTGGCGCACCTGATCGAGGTCGGCGTGGTCGCGGAGCCTCCTCCAGCAGGCGCAGCGGCCGCGGCCGCGGAAGGCCCGCTCGCGGCCAAGACGCTGGTGGTGACCGGCAGCCTGGCCGGGTACTCCCGCCAGGAGGCCGAGGACGCCATTCGGGCCGCGGGTGGGCACCCCGCGGCATCGGTCAGCCGGGCCACCGACTACGTCGTGGCGGGGGACAGGGCAGGCAGCAAGCTCGCCAGGGCCGAGAAGCTCGGCGTACCGGTCCTGGACGAGGAAGCCTTCCGTCGGTTGCTCGCCGGAGAGCAGTAGGGCCTGCAGTCAGCGCGCCCGCGGTCAGCAGGCCGCCGCCGGGCGCCTCGTCAAGGAGCTTGCCCAGGATCGCCCTCGGCCAGAAACTGCTCCACGAGCTGGTCGTAGTCGGCAAAAGCGGACCGCACGGTGTGTCCGCAATCCGGATCGATGGCCAGGCGGCTGCTCGGAATGCGGTCGGCCACCAGCTGGGTTGCCGCCACCGGCACGACCTGGTCCTGTGCGCCGGCAAGCACCAGCGTTGGCACCCTGATCTCACCCAGCCGCGCGGTCACGAACGACACTGGATCCAGGGTCTCGCGGAGCTCGGCGATGAACCGTTGAGGGGTTGCCGGTTTCGGCTGGAGGCGCGCGGCGACCGAGAATGCGTCGGCGGATGTCGCGCCGGCAGGCTTCATCTGGAGCGCCATCTGGGCGAAGAACTCGCCCCATCGGCCCTGTTCTGCGAGCGCAATCCACTGGCGCATCCGCTCGGCCATCGGCGAGTCGAGCGGTGTCTCGGA
>JALYXZ010000016.1 GCA_030946825.1 Chloroflexota bacterium
GCGCGGGGGATGGGATCGGTCCTGCTCGAGGGCGGCCCGACGCTCAACGCCTCGTTCCTCGCCGCAGACGCGCTCGACGAGGTGTACCTGACCATCACCGGCAAACTGCTGGGGACCGACGCGCTGCGGATGATCTCGCCGGTGAGCGGCGGCTCGCCCTTCGATGCGCAGCCGCGAGAGGGACGACTGGTGAGCGTCCACCGTGCGGCCGACGAGCTGTACCTGCGCTACCGCTTCACCCCCGCCGACCCGCCGGACGAGGCGTGGCCGTGACCGGTCAGACCGGCCGCCCGGCCGCTGCGCTGATCGGCCGGATCGGTGTCTGGGGTCATCTCGACTCGCTGGACTCCGCGGGGCTGTCCGCCTACGTCCGTCGGGCCGACGAGCTGGGCTATGGGGCGCTCTGGGTGCCGGAGACGGTGGGGCGCGAGCCGTTCGCGCTGCTGGCGCTGGCCTGCGGTGAGACTTCGCGGATCGCGCTCGGGACCAGCATCATCTCGATCTGGGGCCGCGATGCGCAGGCGACCCGAATGGGCGCGATGACCCTCCAGGAGGCGTCCGAGGGGCGTTTCGTGCTCGGCCTGGGTGTCTCTCACGCGCACCTTGCCCAGCGTCTGCGGGGTCACGTCTACGAGAAGCCGCTGGCACGCATGCGCGAGTACCTTGCCGCCTACCGGTCCGCGATCTATCGCGGCCCGGGCAGCGAGCGCCTGGACGAGCCGCCGGTGCTGGTGGCGGCGCTCCGCGAACGGATGCTCGGCCTGGCGGCGAGCGATGCCGATGGCGCCTTCCCGTACCTGGTCACGCCGCAGCGGCTGGCCTGGATGCGGGAGCGAATCGACGAGGCGCGTGCCGAGCAGCGCAGGTTGGAGGCGGCCGAGACTTCTGCCCGCGAGCGGGCGCTGCTGGCGGTGACCGTGCCGTGCGTGCTGGAACGCGATGCCGCCGCGGCGCGATCCGCTGCGCGCGCATACCTGGCGCCTTACCTGCGCGTTCCGAACTACCAGGCCAGCTGGACGGAGCAGGGCTTCGACGCGTCCGATTGGGAGAAGCCGGGCAGCGATCGACTCGTCGACGCGATGGTCGCCTGGGGAGGGCCCGATGCGCTCCAGGCGCGGATCTCCGCCATGCAGCAGGCGGGCGCGGACCACGTGGCGATCATCCCCCTCGCGCCGGACGGCACGACGGAGCACCTCGGGGTCCTGGAGGCGCTGGCGCCCGAAGGCTGACCGACACCGGATGGCGCTGGCGCCGCAATGGCGCGCGGACCTCGACACAATAGAACATACGTTCTATCATCCGCGATCCGATGGACGTGGTCGATCGCTACTGCGAGCTGCACGCGCACAGCAACTTCAGCTTCCTCGACGGCGCGAGCCACCCGGAAGACCTGGTGGCGCGTGCAGCGCTGCTGGAGATGCCGGCCCTGGCGATCACCGATCACGCCGGCCTGTACGCCGCCGTCCGTCTCTTCAAGGCCGCCTGGCAGACCCGGACCGATGCTGCCCGGGGCGCCGGCCTGCGGCCGGTGACCGCGATCATCGGCATGGAGATCGCGGTCCCGAGCGGTGACGAGGAGCTGCGCCGCGCGAGACGTGGCCACAGGCTCAATGATCCGGTTCGCGGCGAGCGCGCCAGCCGCGGCTGGCCCGGCGAGCACCACGCCGGCCCGCTCCCCGGCCACCATCTGGTCCTGCTGGCGCGTGACGCGGCGGGCTACACCGCCCTGTCACGCCTCGCGTCACGCGGCCATCTCGCCGGCGAGAAGCAGTTCCCCGTCTTCGACCGCGCGGGCGTCGAGGCGGCGCTCGACGAGGCGCGCGGTCACCTCGTGGGCCTCACCGGTTGCCGGAACGGCGGGGTCCCGCGGAGCCTCCTGCTCGGCGAGCGGGAGCAGGCGCTCGCCGCCGCCCAGGTCTGGGCGCGACATTTCCCCGACGGCGACTTCTGCGTCGAGCTGAGCCACCACCTCGATCCCGATGACGACTGGCTCGTGGCGTCGCTCGCGCAGCTGGCCGACGAGGCCGGACTGCCGACCGTGGTGACCAACGAGGTCCACTACGCCGAGGCGGGCGGCCATCGGCTCCAGGACGTGCTGGTCTGCATTCGACACGGGGCCACGATCGAGGAAGCCCGCGAGCTGCTGCTGCCCAATGCCGAGTACCGCCTCAAGGCGGGGCGTGAGCTGGCGGCGCTCGGCGCCACGCTTTCCGACGCGCGGTCGCGACGCGCCTGGGAGCGCGGGATTGCCCAGGCCGCCGCCATCGGCGAGAGCTGCCGCCTCG
>JALYXZ010000022.1 GCA_030946825.1 Chloroflexota bacterium
GATGGCGGCAGTGCGCAGCTCCCCGGCATCCGTGGCGAGCCGCCCGCGCGGCCCGTCGATCCCCAGCCGCTCGAGCAGCTGAGCGAAGCGCTCGCGATCCTCGGTGATCTCGATCGCCTCGGCGGTCAGGCCGGCGATCGGCACGTCGGCATATGCGAGGTCGCGGGCGAGGTCTATGGCGGTCTGTCCTCCAAAGGTCAGCACCACGTGGGGAGGCTCGCCGGTGAGCGCTCGCTCGTGATCGATGACGTCCAGCACGCTCTCCGTGTCGAGCGGCTCGAAGTAGAGGCGGCTGCAGGCGTCGTAGTCGGTCGAG
Source organism: Chloroflexota bacterium (assembly GCA_030946825.1). GTDB lineage: Bacteria > Chloroflexota > Limnocylindria > QHBO01 > QHBO01 > QHBO01. The sequence goes on from JALYXZ010000022.1 coordinate 317, forward strand.
ACGGTCTCGGGGTTGTTGTTTATCACGACCGCATCCAGCCCCATCTCGCGGATCGCCCATGCGGCGCGCACCGAGCAGTAGTCGAACTCGATCCCCTGCCCGATCCGGATCGGCCCGGAGCCGACCACGATCACGCTCCGACGGTCGCTGCGCGGCGTGACCTCCGGCTCGGCGTAGGAGGAATAGAAGTACGGTGTCTGGGCCGGAAACTCGCCGGCGCAGGTGTCGACGCGGCGATAGGCGGGAGACATGCCGGCCCGCACCCGCGCTCGGCGGATCGCGGCCGGCGGTACCCCGGAGAGTGCCGCGATGTCGGCGTCGCCGAAGCCGGTGCGCTTGGCCGTCTCTAGCGGAGATCCCACCAGCCCGCGCTCGGAGGCCGCCAGCTCAGCGAGCCGCTCGGTGAACCACGGCGCGATGCCGGTCGCGGCACTCAGCCCGCGGGCATCGGTCCACTCGTGGCGGAGCAGGGCCGCCATGCGCCACAGCCGCGTGTCGCTGGGCGTGAGGAATGCTGCCAGGTCGGCCGGCGGACGGTTGGCGAGATCCCAGCTCGGGTCCTCCCAGAGCCAGCCGCGGCCGCGCGGCTCCAGCGAGCGGACCGCCTTGAGCAGCGCCGACCCGAACTCGCGGTCGATCGCCATCGCCTCACCGGTCGCCTTCATCTGTACGCCCAGGCTCCGGTCGGCCGCGGGAAACTTGTCGAACGGCCAGCGCGGCAGCTTGACGACGACGTAGTCGAGTGCCGGCTCGAAGGCTGCCGAGCCGATACCGGTCGCGGGGTTCGGCAGCTGGTCCAGGCGCCGCCCGAGGGCGACCAGGGCGGCCACCCGCGCGATCGGATAGCCGGTCGCCTTGCTGGCGAGCGCCGAGGAGCGGCTGACCCGTGGGTTCACCTCGATCACCCGGTAGTCGCTTCCATCCGGCGCCACCGCCAGCTGAACGTTGCAGCCGCCCTCCAGCCGGAGGGCGCGGGCGATGCGCAGGGCGCAGCGGCGCAGGCGCTGGACGAGCCGGTCGGAGAGAGTCTGGATCGGCGCCACCACGATCGAGTCGCCGGTGTGGACCCCCATCGGGTCGAGGTTCTCCATCCCGCAGATCGCGATCGCGGTGTCCGCCGCGTCGCGCACCACCTCGAACTCGATCTCCAGCCAGCCGAGCAGGCTGCGCTCGACGAGCACCTGACCGATGGGGCTGGCGGCGAGGCCCCGCGCGATGCGGTGGCGCGCCTCGGAGGCGGTGGTCGCAAAGCCTCCGCCACCTCCTCCCAGGGTGAAGGCAGGACGAATCACCACCGGGGCGCCGAGATGCTCCATGAATCGCAGGCCGTCCTCGAGCCGCTCGATGACGGCACTCTCCGGCACCGGCTCTCCGATGCTGGTCACCAGGTCGCGGAATCCCCCGCGATCCTCCGCGGCGCGGACAGCGGTGAGTGGGGTGCCCAGCACCCTGACCGCGTGGCGCTCGAGGACTCCCGCGTCGTCAAGCGCGACCGCCAGGTTCAGACCGGTCTGGCCACCCAGCGTCGCCAGCAGGGCATCCGGCCGCTGCTCCTCGATCACCCGCTGCAGGTACGGCAGCGTCAACGGACCGATGAGCACGGTTCCGCCGACATCGGGATCGGTCATCACCGTTGCCGGGTTGGAGTTCACCAGGACCGTCTCGACGCCTTCGCCCCGGAGGGCGAGACACGCCTGCACGCCGGCATAGTCGAACTCCGCGGCCTGCCCGATGACGATCGGCCCCGAGCCGATGACCAGCACCTTGCGCGGCAGGCTCATCGCGTCGCGGCCTGGACCGCTGCATCGAGGACCCGGGCGCCATCGGTCGGGCCCGGCGCCCCTTCCGGATGGAACTGCACCGATGCGATCCGTCCGCTGCAGTGAACCAGTCCCTCGACGGTGCCGTCGTTGAGGTCGCGGTGGCTGATCGCGTACCCGGCGGCCGCCAGCTCCGGCCGCGCCAGGACCGCCACCTCGTGGTTGTGGGCGCCGATGTCGACTCGCCCGGTCGCGACCTCGATGACCGCATGGTTGCCGCCGTGATGCCCCACGCTGAGGCGCTGTGTCTGGCAGCCTGCGGCGAGCGCCAGCAGCTGGTGCCCGAGGCAGATCCCCAGGATCGGAGGACCACCGGCGATCGCTCCGCTCGACAGCTGGCGCACGACGGCGATCTGGCGTTGCATGCGAGCCGGATCGCCAGGGCCCGGGGAGAGCACCACGAGGTCGGGGCGGATGGAGGCCACGTCGTCGGCTGCTGCATCGGGGGGCAGCCCGACGATCTCCGCTCCACGGGCCGCGAGCGCCGCCAGCAGCGACCGCTTCACGCCGTAGTCGATCAGCGCCACCCGCAGCCGCCGCTCGCCGACCGGGGGGACGTGGAACGGCTGCTCGGTCCCGACCGCGGCGACGTGATCCACCGACTCCCACGCGGCGGAGGCTCGGGCGGCCGCCACCGCGGGCGCAGCACCTTCGGAGGCCGGGAGCACCACCGCGCGGCGGGCAGCGCCGCACCGGAGCTCGAGCGTCAGCGCGCGCGTGTCGACACCGGCCAGGATCGGTATGCCCGCGACACGCGCCATCCCTTCGAGGTCGAGCCCCGGGCCCGCCGGGGGGGCAACCAGCCTGGTGACGATCAGCGCCCGGGCATGAACGCGGTTCGACTCCAGGTCATCCGGGTCGATCCGATAGCTGCCGGCCATCGGATGGGTGAGCACCACCATCTGGCCGGCGTACGACGGATCGGTCAGGATTTCGCCCCAGCCAGTCGCGGCCGTGGTGAAGATCAGGTCGCCTTCGGCAGACGTGCCCGCGCCGCGCAGCATTCCGCGGTGCGTGGTAGCCCCCTCGAGGGCGAGGAGGCCCGGAGACGGCAACGACGCCGACCGCCCATCGGCAGCTGGCGTCGTACGTTCCGGGGTGGTGAGCGTCTGCATCCGTGCTCCTTCCCGGCATCACGGTGCCGGTCTTAAAGGACCATCGGTAGTCTACCGTACACGCAATCCCCGCCGCGACCGATTGACGCCGGGCGGGCCAGCCTACGGAGGGCATTGATGAGCAGCGAAGCGCGCGGCCTCACGCACCGGACCGTTTCCATGACCCTCGCCGACGTCGTCGTCCCCCGACCCGGCGGCGGAGCGGTTGCGATCGCGCGCAACCTGGCCCTGGTCGCCGGCGGCGCGGCGCTGGTCGCGGCCGCGGCGCAGCTCTCCGTCCATATGCCGTGGACGCCGGTTCCGTACACCGGTCAGACGGCCGCGGTGCTGCTGGTCGGCACGGCCCTCGGCGCGCCCCTGGGCGCGGCCAGCATGGCGCTCTACGTGCTGGCCGGCTTCGTCGGCCTGCCGGTCTACGCCGATGGCGCCGGCGGCGCCGGCAAGCTGCTCGGCCTGACCGGCGGCTACCTGCTCGGCTTCGTGATTGCCGCTGCGCTGGTCGGATGGCTCGCCCAGCGGCGTTGGGACCGCTCACCGCTGCGCGCCGCCGCGCTGATGGCCATCGGCAATATCGTCATCTACCTCGTCGGGATCCCGGTCCTTGCCGTGGTGGCCCACCTGCCCGCCGCGGTGGCCGTCGAGAAGGGTGCACTCGTGTTCCTGCCCTGGGACCTGCTCAAGGTGGCGCTCGCCGGCCTGCTGCTGCCCGCCGCCTGGCGTCTCGTCGGCAACCGGGGGGATGGCAGCCGGCGAAGCTGATCAGGCCACCGGTGGCGGTCCGTCGCTGACGGCCACGCGCCGGCGCAGCAGGCCGAGGGGCCAACGCAGCGCCACGCCGAGCAGCACCACGACCAGCACGACCGGGATGCCGACCACGCCGAGCCAGATGAGCCCCACTCCGATCGCCTGGGCGGCGATGAGCAGCGCGGCCAGCGCCTGCTGGAGGGCCGCGCCGGGATCCCAACCCGCGGTCGTCTGCTGGACCGGCGCCGGCCGTGGCGCGAGCGTGACGCTCAGCGTCGACAGGTCCGCGAGGCCGCTCACGTTCTTGAGCTGTCCCTGCAACGCCTCGATCTGACCGCGCACGTCGTCCAGCCGGCCCTGGACGGCCAGGATGTCTTCGATCTTGACGGCGCGTGCCAGCAACACGCGGTACGAGGCTTCGGACGCCTTCAGGTTGTCGATGCGCGCACCGAGGTCCACGATCTGGGCGGTCACGTCCTCCTCCCGGGTCGTCTCGCCGCGCACCTTCCCGAGCGGTCTGAGCCGGCTCAACGCGTCGTCGAAGCGAGCGGCTGGGATGCGGAGGGTGAGAGTCGCGCGGTCGTCCAGCGATCCGGCCTGTGATCCGCCCACGTAACCGCCGAGCTCAAGCGCCAGGGCCCGCACTCGGCCGATCGCGGTGCCGACGTCGGCAACCTCGACGGTGACCTCCCCGCTCTTCACCACCCGCTGGGCGACGATCTGGGTGTACGCCATCTTTCCCGGAGCGCTGCCTGTCCCCGACGAACCCGCATCGCGGGTCGCCGGCTTGCCCGCGGCGGCCGCCCCGTCGGCAGCCACTGCCGGGTTGGCGGAGGCGCCACTGTCCGCGGTCGGGTTCGCTGCAGCACCGCATCCGGCGGCGATCGAGATCAGCAGCAGCGCGAGAAATGCGCGGGGGGCGGCGGTGCGCGTGGCGCGCGGATCGTGTCGGTGGCTGGCGAGCATGGCGTGAGCTCCATGGTGGGTGTCAGGTGGGTGCCGGACGCGGCACGAGCCGAATCGGTTCCCCTGCGGGTTGCAGGCGCGGGTAGGGCGGTCGAGATGCGCTCACCGGAACATGCGCTGCTGCCTGTCGAGCTGGAGCGGAGTGGGGTCCTCGCCGGCGATCGCGGTGTCGACCGCATGGATCTCGCGGGCCACGACGTTGCGCACCTCGCCCTCGACCTGCAGCGTGCCGTCGATCACCAGCAGAGGATGACGATGGAGAAGCGACCGGTAGCGCTGGTACACCTGCGGTCGGACCGTCACGTTGATCATCCCGGTCTCATCCTCGAGAGCGATGAACACGAAGTGCTTGGCGGTCATCGGGTGCTGGATCGAGACGGCGAGGCCTGCCAGTCGCAGGCGGGACCGGTCCCGCCGGCGGCTCGCCTCGCTGATCTGCACCACCCCGCGCGCGTCGAGCTCCTCGCGGAACAGCTCGACGGCATGTGCCGTGGAGCTCACACCCAGCTCCCGATAGTCGGCGGCGACACGTTCGGCGAGGGTCATCGCCGGCAGGCTGCGGCCCACGGCGCGGACTGCGTCATCGGTAAGGCCCAGGGCCGGACGCCTGGGATCGGCATCGATCAGCGTCGTCCGCAGCTGCCAGAGGAGCTCTCGGCGGGGCGTATCGGTCCAGTCGAAGGCGCCCACCGCGATCAGCCGCTCGACCACCTGCTCACCCAGCCCGGTGCGGGCCACGAAATCACGGATACCGGTGTAGGGACCGATCGCCCGCTCCGCCTCGAGCCGGTCGCGCTCCGCCTCGCCGATCCCCTTCACCTGGTGCAGCCCGAGACGCAGCGCGAAATCGCGGCGCGGGTTGGCGCCCTGCTCGCCGATCCGCTTGCCGCCCTGCTCGCCGATCCGCTCCGTGGAGTGATCCCAGCTCGAGGCATTCACGTCAACCGGCAGCACCGGCACGCCGTGACGCTTGGCGTCGTTGACGATCACCGCCGGCGAGTAGAAACCCATCGGCTGGTTGTTCAGGATCCCCGCGTAGTAGTGGACCGGGTAATTGAGCTTCAGCCAGGCGGTGTCGTAGGTGATCTTGGCGAACGCCGCCGCATGGGCGCGTGCAAAGCCGAACTCGGCGAATGCACCGCAGCGCCGGAAGAGCTCTTCCGCATCAGGCTCGCTGATGCCGGTCCGCATCGCTCCCGCCACGAATCGAGCGTGCTCACGCTCCATCTCGCGGTGTGACCGATGGCTGCCCATCGCCTTGCGGAAGATGTCCGCCTCAAGCGCCGTGTAGCCGCAGACCTCGATCGCGATCTGCATCACCTGCTCCTGGTAGAGGATCACCCCGAGCGTATCGGCCAGGATCGGGTCGAGAGTCGGGTGGAGATAGGTGACCGGCTCCTGACCGGCACGCCGGCGCAGGTACGGATGGACCGCGTTGCCCTGGATCGGTCCCGGGCGGATGATCGCCACCTGGACGACCAGGTCCTCGAAGCGCTCCGGGCGGCTCTTGGGGAGCGCCTGCATCTGGGCGCGGCTCTCGATCTGGAACATGCCGACCGTGTCGGCGGCGCGGATGGTGGCGAACACCGCCGGATCGTCGCGCGGAAGCGAGTCGAGGTCGATCAGCGTTCCGGTGTCGCGCGTCACCCGCCGCAGGCAGTCGCTCACCACGCCGAGTGTCCGCAGCGAGAGAAGGTCGATCTTCACCAGGCCCAGGGCCTCGATGTCCTCCTTGTCGAACTGCGTCACCACGCGCCCGGGCATCGTGGCGCGCTCGATCGGCACGAGGTCGATGAGCGGCGTCCGCGTGACGAGCATCCCCCCGACATGGATCCCCAGGTGGCGGGGAAAGCCGTCGATCTCCGCGCACAGGGCCAGAAGCCATTGCCAGCGGTTGCGGGGCCGCGCGTGACGGTCCTCCGCAGTCAACCGAACGACCGCCGGCCTCTCGCTCGACGGCCGCCCATCCGGTCGATACCGCTTCGTCTGGTGTGCCTCGAATCGGACCGATGTGACCGACTGATCCAGCACGGCACGTCCGTCGCGCCCGGGTGGGAGCGCCGCCGTCGCCATATCGACATCGAGCTCCTCGAAGAGCCACGCAAACGAGCCGTCCAGGGCGAGGTCACGCGCCACGTCGGAGGCGTCGCGCGTGTCGAGCGCTTTCGCCAGGCGGTCGACCGATTTCAGCGGGAAGCCGAGCGCCTTGGCCACCTCGCGCACCGCGCTGCGCGCGCGATAGGTGATCACGTTGCAGACCATCGCCGCGTGGTCGGCGCCGTAACGCCGGTAGAGGTACTGGATCACCTCCTCGCGGCGGTTGACGTCGAAATCGATGTCGATGTCGGGAAGGACGCGCGCCTCGTTGATGAACCGCTCGAAGAGCAGCTTGTGCTCGATCGGGTCGACCTTCGTGATCCCCAGGCAGTAGGCGACTATCGAATCCCCGGCACTCCCCCGCCCCTGGCCGATGATCTCGTTCTGCCGCGCGAACTCCATCAGGTCCCAGACGATGAGGAAGAACTCGGCCAGGTGCGTTCGGTCGATGATCTCCAGCTCGTGGGTGAGCTGGGTCAGGGCCTGCTTGGTGATCGGCCGGTAACGGCGCCGTAAGCCCTCGTGTGCAAGCTGGTAGAGGTATGAGAACGGCGTCTCGCCCTCCGGCACCTCGAAGCCCGGGAATCGGTACCGCTCGAAGTCCAGGTCGAGGCGGCAGCTCTCGCCGATGGCGGCGGCCTGGGCAATCCCGCGCTCCCAGGCGCGTCGCGACCGCGCGTCGGAAAGCGTGGCGCCGAGCGCCGCCAGCTCACGCCCCGCCTTGAGGCGGTACTC